>JACQEH010000144.1 GCA_016200675.1 Chloroflexota bacterium
ACCGCGCCCCGCTTCGCGGCCCCGATCCGGTTCACGGCCCCGATCCGCTTCGCGGCCCCGATCCGGCCGGCGACTTCGGCGAGCGCGCCGGCTGCACCGCCCCCCAGCTCCGGCGCTTCATCAAGAGCCGCGCCTACGTGCCCATGCACGAGCTCCGTCGGCGCTTCGCGATCGAGGGCGGCGACGACGACGTGACCCAGGTGACGCTGGAGCCCGGCGCGAACGTGTACGTCGGCCTGCCAAGTCGCGAGGGCCTGCTGCTGGGCGAGCTCCTCCGCGCCGGCGACGTCGGCTACGAGCTCTCGCTTGACCCGATCTCACCGATCGTCGTCGGCGTCTTCCCGATGCGGCCGGTCCCCCGGGCGTAGCGGTCCGGCGCTCGCCCCCGGGATCGCCCCGAAGGATCGACCCCCGAGGGGCACCCTGGCGGGTGCCCCGGCCACGACACGCCGAGCGCTCAGGACTCCCCGGTCGTCCCCGCGGCATGGGCGACCGGCTTGGGCCTGCGTCGCGTCCGGAGGTCCTTGAGGTCGCGCTGGTCGAGGCCGGCGAGCCGGATCAGGTCGGCGTTCGCGGTCCGCGTCAGGCGCTCCTGGAGCTTGGAGGTGATGAGCGAGTTCATCGCCGGCACGTCCATCAGGGCCTTCAGGGTCGCTGCCGGGACCTCCACGAAGTCGGTCGGCTCGTCGGCCACGACGTTCGCCGTGCGCGTGCTGCCGGTGATCGCCGCGATCTCGCCGAAAAAGTCGCCGGGACCCATCGCCGACAGCGACTTCGTGCCCCCGCTCTCGTCAGGAACACCCGCGACCGCCCGGCCGTCGAGGACGAAGTAGGCGGCGTCGCCCGCATCCCCGGCCTTGATGATCGCCGCGCCCGGAGCCGCGTGGCGGACCGTCGCCCCGACGAGGAACTGCGCCCGCCGCGGGGCGTCGAGGCCGCCGAGCTCCGGGATGAGGTGGAGGAGCCGCTCGAAGTCGACGGCCGCGGCCGCGCGCCCGGCGGCGGCCAACGGCGCGCCCTTGGCGACCCGCAGGAGCTGTGCCGCGCGCCGCCACTCGGCTGCCGGCGTCCCGAGCCCGGGCAGCAGCTGGGTCAGGACCCCGGCGCCCAGGAGGATGAGGGACGAGGCGATCACGAGATAGCGCGTGGGCAGGACGTCGGCCAGGCCGGCGAGGGCCATGCCAAGGAGGAAGACGACGTCACGCGAGACGGAGAAGGCCGAGAAGACGCGGCCGCGCATCTCGCGGGGCGTGTTCTTCTGGAAGATCAGGCGCCGGGCGATGCCCAAGGGCGAGTTGAGGAAGCCCGAGCCGACGACCATCGCGATCGCGAACCAGATGTTCGTGGCGAGGCCGTAGAAGACCCCGAAGAAGCCCATCCCGATCGTCGCCACGACCATCCACTGGCCCTCGCGAAGTCGATCGGCGTACTTGGCCATCATGAGGCTGCTGACCACGAAGCCGACCGACGTCAGGCCCTCCTGGAGGCCGTACTCGAAGGTCGTTGCGTGGAGCTCCTTGATCGCCATCGGCAGGAGGAGGACGTTCCAGAGGCCGAACGAGAAGAGGACCGGGATGTTGACGATGAGCGACGACCGCAGGAGGGGCGTCGTCCACAGGAACCGCAGCCCGACTTTCAGGTTCTCGACGACGACGTTGATGGTGGTCGTGTCCTCCGCCCTGTTCCGGGCGATCTTCACCCCCAGGACGCATAGGAAGGAGAAGACAAAAGTCAGGCCGTCGATGTAGAAGGGCAGTTGGGTGTTGACCGACATCAGGAACCCGGCGAGTGCGAAGCCGATGGCCGTCGAGCCGAAGGAGGAGATCGAAAGGAAGGAGTTCGCGGCCGCCAGCTCCTCGTCCGAGGCGATCTCCGGGAGGACGCTCTCCCACGCCGGGTCGAAGAACTGTCGAACGGTCGCGGCCAGGAAGAGGATCACGAAGAGGGCGAGGAGCCCGAAACGCTCGACCCCGAAGGGGATGGAGGCCACCAGCAGGGCCCGAAGGAGGTCCGAGGCCATGAGGATCCGCTTGCGGTCGAAGCGATCGACGAAAACGCCCGCGATGAGGCCCACGAAGAGCGTCGGGATCGCCGTCACCATGAGGGTCAGGCCGACCATCAGGGCCGACTGCGTGGCCTGGTAGACGAGAATGCCCGCCGCCAGGTCGGTGAGCGAGGATCCGATCGTCGACACGAGCTGGGCCGTCCACATGAGGGAGAAATTCCGCTTCCGGAATACTGCGAACATCGACGCCGGGCGGGCCTCGGCCTGGGCCATCGGGCGGACTCCCTCTGCTGCGACGCGCGGCCTGCCCGACTGGGACCTGCCTGGGACCCGCGACGCTGGCGGCCAGTCTAGCCGCCGGCCCCGGCCTCGGAAGGCCGACGCCGCACCACCAGGCCTTCCGCGGCGAGGAGGCTCGCCTTGAGGTCCAGAAGCTGCTCCCGGTCACCCCACCAGCCGCCGCCGTAGCCGCCGAGACTGCCGTCACCGGCGATCACCCGATGGCACGGGATGGCGAGAGCGACGGGATTCCGCCCGACCGCGCCGCCCACGGCCCGCGCCGCGCCCGGCGCCCCAAGCTGGCGGGCGATGTCGCCGTAGCTCCGGGTCCGGCCGCGAGGAATCGTCCTCACGGCGGCGAGGACGGCCCGGTCCCAGGCAGGGCGGTCGCCGATGTCGAGCTCGAGCGCGGCCAGGTCGCGATCGTCCCCGGCCAGGGCGTCCGCGATCGCCCTCGAGGCCGCGGCCAGCCTCGCCGCCGCGTCCGGTCCGGCCGGTGATTGCCCCGTCAATTCGGTACCGCCGGGCGCCCACCGGACCGCGCGGCCGAAGCGCCCCAGGAGCCCCGTGGCGAACGCCTCGCCGGTCGTGGCCAGCTCGACGGCCGCGAGGCCTCGCTCGGTGGCGGCGAGGTGGATCGGCCCAAGCGGGGCATCGATGACGGTCGCAAGGACGGAGTGCGGACGGGCGGCCGCCGGATCGGGCATCCGCCCGAGGGTACACTCGGGCGGATGTTCACTTCTCCCGCCCGCTCGCGGGTCGCGGTCCCGGCCGATGCCCGTGACCTCCCCGGCGACTTCGCTCACGTCCACCCGGTCGCGGTCCGCTTCTCCGACACCGACGCGATGGGCCACGTCAACAACGCGTCGTACCTGACATACGCGGAGATCGCCCGGCTCGCCTATTACGAGCAGGTGACCGGGGACCCCCTGCCCCTCGCCACCCACGGCGCGGAGGAGGGGATGATCCTGGCCGAGATCCGGATCACCTACCGGGCCCAGGCCTTCTACGGCGAGACGCTCGCCGTCGAGACGCGGGTCGATCGGATCGGCCGGACGAGCTTCACGATGGTCCACCGCCTGAGCGCCCCGGCGAGTCGTTACGGTCCCGCCCGCCTCATCGCGGTCGCCGACTCCGTCCTGGTCATGTACGACTACCAGGACGAGCATCCAATCCCGGTCGCCGACGGCCTGGCGACCGCGATCGAGGCCTTCGAGGGCCGCCGCCTGCGAGGCTGACGATCTCCACCCGCGTTCGCGGCGCGATCCGCGCTCGCGGCGCGGTTCGCGCTCCAGCCCGTTCGCGCGCCAGCCCGTCAGGCCCCGAAGCGCCGGAAGATTGCGACGGCGTTCTGGCCGCCGAAGCCGAAGCCGTTGATCATGGCCGTGTCGACCCGGAGCTTCCGCTTCACGTTCGGGGTGTAGTCCAGGTCGCACTCGGGATCGGGCTCGTGGTAGTTGATCGTGGGCGGGATCCAGCCGTCCCGGATGGAGCCGACGGCGGCGATCGCCGCGACCGCGCCCGCTGCCCCGAGCATGTGGCCGACCATCGACTTCGGCGAGGAGATCGCCAGCGTCGCGGCCCGCTCGCCGTAGGCTCGCTTGATGGCCTTCGTCTCGGTCACGTCGTTGAGGGGCGTCGACGTGCCGTGGGCGACCAGGTAGTCGACGTCCGTCGGCCCGATCCCCGCGTGGCGCATCGCACCGGCCATGGCCATGGCTGCGCCGCGGCCCGTCGGCTCGGGCGCCGAGATGTGGAAGGCGTCCGCGGTCAGGGCGGCCCCGATGATCTCGGCCAGGATCGTCGCCCCGCGCGCCTGGGCATTGGCGGCCGACTCAATCACGAGCACGCCCGCGCCCTCGCCGAAGACGAACCCGTCGCGGGTCCGGTCGAAGGGGCGGGAGGCACCGGCCGGATCGTCGTTGCGCTTCGACAGCGCACCCATGTTGGCCAGGGCGGCGAAGGCCATCGGCAGGAGCGGCGCCTCGGAGCCGCCGGCGATCACGACGTCGCACTCGTCGTTGGCGATGAGCCGGAGGGCATCCTGGAAGGCGATCACGCCGGAGGCGCAGGCGGCAACCTGGGTCATGACCGGGCCCATCAGGCCGTACTTCATCGAGACCTGCGCAGCGGCCATGCTGCCCGAAACGGCCGGGATGGCGAACGGGCTGACCTGCCCGGGGCCCTTCTCCCAGAGGGTCTTCGCGCCGTCGATGACCTGCTCCATGCCGCCGCCGCCGGTGTTGATCACGACGCCCACGCGGTCGCGCTGCTCCGGAGTCCAGGTGGAGAAGTCGATGCCCGAGCGCTCGATGGCCTCGGTCGCGGCCGCCACGCCGAAATGGATGAAGCGGCTCATCCGGCGAGCCATCTTGCGGTCCATGGTGAGGGTCGGGTCGAAGTCCTTGACCTCGGCAGCGATGCGAACGTCGTGGCCGGTCGTGTCGAAGGAAGTGATCGGGCCACCCCCGGACACGCCGCCGAGGAGGTTCAACCAGAACGTCTCCGAGTCGTTGCCGATCGGGGTGATCGCCCCCATGGCGGTCACGACGGCGCGGCGGGCGGGGTCCTGGCTAGGCACGCGGCTCTCCGATCAAGCTTCGCATCGATCGCCCGGATTGTAGTCGGGCGCCGCGAGTGGCCCGGCTTCCGGTGCTGCGAACCTGGCCGCCATCGCCGAGAGCGCCTGCAGCCACGTCCCCAGGCTATGCACGTCGCCGGCATAAACGGCCGCCGCCGTTCGCTTCGCGAGCATGAAGGCCTCGCTGGATATGCACCTCGCCGGCATGACGGCCGCTCCGCCCGGCATCAGGGTCCCGGCTGCTATGCGCCTCGGCGGCATAGAGACCTGAAGCCCGGGGTGGAGACGTAAGTGCTGGCCAAGTGGCCAGTGCTTTGATCCGTGACATGTCCGATTTCGAAGCCCGCGAGGCCGACGCCCGACGCCTGGTCGGGGCGATGCTGCTGTCGGCGCGCCGGGGTCGCGGCATGAGCCAGATGCACCTCGAGCAGCTCGCGCTGGTGGACCAGACCGTGATTTCGCGGCTCGAGCTCGGTCGCCCGATCGGCCTTCGGTTCACGACGCTCCTTCGGTTGATCGCCGCCCTCGACATCGAGACCATCGAGCCGGTCCTGACGGACCAATGGGCACCGCGGCGCAGGTGACGGGACGTCGCTCAGACAAGTCTCCTGCGCTGGCTCATGCCCGCGAGGTGCATAGCCCCAGGGGGTTTGACGACCGGCCGGGCGAACGAGGTCGCCCATGCCTGCGAGGTGCATAGCCCTAGGGGGTGGCTACCGGCCGGTCGGACGCGGGCGCCGCCGCGCCGCCGCGCCGCCGCGCCGCGCCGGGCCGGGCGCGCGACGTCAGTCCCCGTCGTAGCGCTTGAAGATCACCGCCCCGTTGTGCCCGCCGAGGCCGATGTTGTTGGAGAGGGCATACCGGACGGGCATCCTGACCGTCTCGTCGACGACCCAGAGGTCGCACTCGGGATCGGCGGCGCGGTAGTTGAGTGTCCCGGGGACGGTCTGCTCGGCCACGGACATGACGGTCGCGAAGGCCTCGAAGGCGCCGGCCGCGCCCATCATGTGACCGGTCATCGACTTCGTCGCGCTGATGGCGAGCGACTTCCGCGCACCGGCGGCGCGATCGCCGAAGACCGCCCAGATCGCCTCGGCCTCGCGGACGTCGCCGACCGGCGTCGAGGTGCCGTGGGGGTTGATGAGGTCGACCTCGTCGGCCGGCACGCCGCGCCGGTCGAGGGCCATTTTCATGGCCCGGGACGACCCCGTTCCATGCTCGATCGGCTGGATCATGTCCCAACCATCGGCCGCCGAGCCGTAGCCGACGACCTCGGCGTAGATCCTCGCTCCGCGGGCCTTGGCCAGCTCGAGGTCCTCGAGGAACAGGCCCCCGGCCCCCTCGCCCAGGACGAACCCGTTGCGCGACGCGTCGAACGGGCGGGAGACGCTCGCCAGGCCCTCGCCCGGACGCGGCGAGCCGAGGCCGCGCATGTTGCCGAAGCCGGCATGGGCGACCTCGATGAGCGGCGCCTCGGTCGAGCCGCTGATGACCGCGATGCAATCGCCCCGGCGGATCGCCTCGGCCGCCTCGGCCACGTTGTGCGTGCCCGTTGCGCAGGCCGAGACGATGCAGATGTTGTGGCCGATCGCCCCGGTCTCGATCGCGATCATCCCCGACGTCGAATCGACGAGGGCATTGGCGATGAACGTCGGGGGAACGCGGTTCGGGCCCTTCTCGTGAAGCGTCCGGTAGCTGTCGATCATGAGCCGCTGGCCGCCGGCGCCGGAGCCGAAGACGACGCCGACCTCGGTCCGATTCTGGTCGTTGATCTCGAAGCCGGAGTCGGCAAGCGCCTGCTTCGCCGCGGCGACGCCGAAGTGCATGTCGCTCTCGCTCCGGCGAACGGCCTTGGCCTCCATCCAGGCCGTCGGCTCGAAGTCCCGGACCTCGCCAGCGGCCTTGTGCTCGTAGGGCGTCGGGTCGAAGCGCGTGATCTCGCCCAGGCCGGACACCCCGTTGACGAGGTTCGCCCATGCGGTCGCGACGTCGTTGCCGACGGGGCTGATGACGCCGAGGCCGGTGATGGCGACGCGGCGGCTGTAGTCGGGCTTGCGCACGTGGGCGGTGCTCCTTCGGGATTCTGCTGATCGGGTGGGTGGGCTGGACGGGACCGGTGTCAGGCGGGCCGCGGCGCCAGGTCGGGAACGGCGAGGTGGTCCGGCGCGTTGGCGTCGTCGGTGGCGAGGACCGTTGCCTCCGTCGCGATCCGCTTCGTGAGGCCGGTCAGGACGCGCCCCGGCCCGATCTCGATGAAGGTGTCGACGCCGGCCGCGACCATGGCCTCGACCGCCCTGACCCAGTCGACACCGGTCGTGAGGTGCTCGACGAGCTCGGCGCGTGCCGCCTCCCCGGTCCGGATCGGGCGGGCGTCGGCGTTGGCCAGGAGTGGGGACGAGGGATCGGCGAAGGGCACATCGGCGAGCACGCCGGCCATCGCCGCGGCCGCGCCGGCCATGAGGGGCGAATGCGCGGCGACGCTCACCGGCAGGACGATCGCCCGCTTGGCCCCGAGCTCCCGGGCGATCTCGGCCCCGGCCTCGATGGCGGCTCGCTCACCCGAGACCACGACCTGGCCCGGGGCGTTTCGATTGGCGACCCCGAAGGTGCCGGCGGTCGAGGCGCGGCTGACGAGCTCCGGGAGGGCGGTATCGTCGAGGCCGATGATCGCGGCCATCGCCCCATCCCTGCCCTCGCCGGAGGCTTGCATGTGGCGCCCGCGCTCTCGCACGAGGCGGAGGCCGTCGGCGAGCGAGATGGCACCTGCGGCGACCATGGCCGAGTACTGACCCATCGAGTGGCCGGCCATGAAGGCGGGTCGCGGGGCGGTGGTTCCGGCGGCCGCCCAGCGCTCGCCGAGGGCCTCGAGATAGGCGATCGAGGTCGCCAGGATGGCGGGCTGGGCGTTCTCGGTCAGGTTCAGCTCGTAGTCCGGGCTGTCCCAGGCGAGCCGGGAAACGGGAGACCCGAGCGCCGCGTCAGCGGCAGCGAAGACCGCCGCAGCCGCGGGCGAGGCGGCCGCCAGGGCCTGGCCCATGCCGACGTACTGCGAGCCCTGTCCGGGGAAGATGTAGGCGACCTTGGTCATGGACTCCTGCCAGGTGGAGCGCGACCGTTCGGGACGCGCGGATGCCGCGAGGACGGCGACGCTCCGAATGGTGCCCTCCCGGCACGGCTCCAAGCGTGGAATGCATGCGCAGGTGCACACGATGGAGCCTCGATGCGCTAGGCTCGCGGGACCCATGGCCCTGCCACCGAGCCCTCGACCCCGCCGCCGCGGCGCGAGCGTCCGCGCCATCGCCCGTCGCTTCGAGGCCGATCTGGGC
>JACQEH010000145.1 GCA_016200675.1 Chloroflexota bacterium
CTGACGCTCGACACCTCGAAGATCACCCTCGGCCCGCTGCCGGTCGCGGTTGGCCAGCCGGGGATCATCCCGCCCAAGAGCCCCACGGGCTGCATCTGATGACTGACGCGTCCCTCCTGCGAGGTACCCGATGACCGACGAACCCGGACGCGAGCCCGAGCAACGACTGCCGGCTCGCCGTCCGCCGAGCGAGCCCGCACCCGTCGAGCGCTTCAGCGCGCCGCCGTCGGCCCACGCCCGCGATCTCTCGCCGGAGCGGGCCGCCTCGATCGTCCGGCAGTCCTCGAGCGCCCGCTGGGTCGGCTTCATCGCCGTCGTCGTGGTCGTGCTCTTCGCCATCGCCTACTACTTCTACGAGGTCGGGCTGCCCCTCGGGGCATCGACGCCGCGGCTCACCGCGCAGGCCAGGGCAGACCAGGTGACGGACGTCGAGCGCGGCTACAACCTCTACCAGGCCAACTGCGCCCGCTGCCACGGCCCCACCGGCAAGGGCACGGCGGAGGGCTACATCGCGCCGCCGCTCAACGACCCGATGAAGCTCTTCGACCACCTCAGCGCGACCTACATCAAGAACGTCCTGGCGGCCGGCGGCCGCTATGTCTGCGGCAACGCGACGAGCTTGATGCCGGTCTGGGCGGACACGAACGGGGGTCCCCTGAACTACCGCCAGATCCAGGAGCTCATCGCCTTCATCCGCTCGGACGCGACGCAGACCTACGTCATCCGCAACCCGACCCTGAACGAGCCGGTCATCGGGCCGGACGGCAAGGTCGAGACGTTCAAGGGCTGGATCGATCCGGCCTTCAAGCCGGCCCCTGATGCGACGGCGGTGCCGGCCTGCTGGAGCGGCGGCGGTGGCGGCACGGCCACCCCCGGCCCGTCCCTCCCGTCCGACGCGCCGACCGTGAAGGTCACCGCCGAGGGCCTGAAGTTCGACGTCAACGAGCTGTCCGTGCCCGCCGACAAGCCCTTCGGCATCGACTTCATCCAGAAGGACTCCGGCGTGGGCGGCCACAACGTCCGCATCCAGAGCCAGGACGGGGCGACGGTCTACTTCGACGGCGCGGTCCTCAACGATCCCGGCGAGACCACGTACGCGACGCCGGCCCTCAAGGCCGGGACCTACACCTTCATCTGCAAGATCCACCCGATTCCGGCCATGACCGGCACCCTCACGGTCAAGTAGGAAGGAACGATGTCGCAGGCCCTCCCCGCCGGTACCTCGATACGGCGCCGCCGAGCCCTCATGGGCCTCCTCGACGCCGAGGGCTGGGGCTGGGCGTCGGTCAAGGCCTTCCTCTGGTTCGGCCTGATCATCCTCATGCTCGGCTACATTCCTGATCGGGCCTACTACTTCACGGTCAACCGCACCCTCGACCTGGGGCTTCTCGCCTGGTCCCCGGTTAACTTCTGCCCGCCCGAGAACAAGACCCTGCCGTGCCCCGCGCCGGTCGGAGCGGTCATCCCCTGGGCGCCCTCGCCCGGCGGTCTTGCCCTGCCGGGACCCCGAACCGGCGGCTCGGTTGCCCAGATCGGCACCAAGCTCCTCTACATCGGGGGCTCGGATGGCTCGGCCGCCACCGACACGACCTTCATCACCGACGTCGCGAGCGGCAACTACGGAGCCTGGGCGACCGGCCCCAAGCTGCCCGCGGCGCGCTCCGACACGACGACCGTGTCCATCGGCGCGACCGTCTACCTGATCGGCGGCAACGGCCCGGACGGCAAGCCGGTGAAGACGATCCTGACGCTCACCTACGACCAGACGGCGAAGGCCTTTGGGGAATGGAAGTCCGCCGACACCCTCGCCCTGCCCGAGGCGCGCGCGGCGGCGTCGGCCATCCCGGTCTCCGACGGCCTCGTGGTGGCCGGCGGCCTCGGGCCCGACGGCAAGCCGTCGGCGACGGTCTGGAAGGCGACGCTCGACGCGAAGGGCGCCCTTGGCAAGTTCGGCGAGCAGGCCAAGCTGCTCGATCCCGTTGCCCACGCCACGATGGCCCAGGTCGGCGACTTTGCCTGGGTCTGGGGCGGCAGCGACGCCAACGGCCCGTCGGGTGCGGTCCAGCGCGGCACGATCGGCGCGCCCAAGACCAACGCCACGCCCGCCCCGAACGCGGCACCGGTCCCCCTCCAGGTCCTCCAGTGGGCCGTCTCCGATGGGTTCAACATGCCGAAGGCACGAACGTCGGCCGCCGGCTTCGCCGCCAACGGCACGATGTACGTCGTCGGCGGCAGCGACGGCAAGACGCCCCAGCGCGAGCTCTACTGGGCCATCCCGGCCGGCGACGGCTCGATCCCGGGCTGGAAGCACCTCGAGCAGGACGACCTGCCCGCAGCGGGGCTCGCCGGCGGCAGCGCGATCGTCACCGGGACGAACGTCTTCATCATCGGCGGGACGTCGTCGGATGGCGTCCTGGCCAGCGCCGTCCGAGCCAACCTTGCGCCCCAGGAGCCGTTCTTCCAGGCAGGGCTGGTCGGGGTGGTCGTGCCGGCCCTCCGGATCGACGGCGAGATCGGCCAGCAGCTTGGCTATCTGTCGGCGGCCGGGGCCGGGACCGTGGACTTCGTGATCCTGCTCCTGGTCGGCTGGGCCTACGCCCATCCCTCCACCATCCGCGGCTGGGTCGATCGCCGGCGGCAGCGCCGCCGCTGAGGCGCCGCCCGGGCCATCAGGCCGGGAAGTCGCCCTCGCCGTCCGATGGCTCACCATGGCGGGCCGGCAGGCCGGCCCGGACCCAGGCCAGGGTCCCGCCCTCGACGTTGGCGACGCTCGTCCAGCCGTTGGCGAGGAGGAATGCCGTCGCCTGCCCCGATCGGGCGCCGGTCCGGCAGATCAGCAGCAGCTCCCGGTCCCGTGGCAGGGACTGGTGACGGAGCATGAACGTCGAGAGCGGGAAGAGCACCGCGCCCTCGGCCCGGAACTCGGCGAACTCGCTCGGCTCCCGGACATCGACCAGCAGCGGGCCGGGGCCTGCGGCGGGAGTCGCGAGCCGGTCGTGGGCCTCCACGACATCGACGGCCGGGATGCGATGGGAATCGAACACGGACGCCTCCGTCTCAGGTCAGGTCGGCAAGGAGGCGGCGGCCGGCGAAGCCATCATCCATCTCATGCCAGTACTCGACGTGTTCCTCGCCGAGGCGCCAGCAGAGCCAGATCTGGCGGCCGCTGGCAAGGGCCGGGAAGTCGATCAGGCCCGCCTCGATCTCGCGGAGGGTGACGTCCCGTTCCACCAGACGCGTCACGCCAGCCTGCATCTGGTCGATGAGGAACTGCATCCGCAGGCGAAGCGTGCGGCTGTCGGCGATCGGCACGGCCGCCGGTCCGGGCGGGTCGTTGGGGGCCGCCTCGCGCCCGGCGACGACCTGGTCCCGGAGGCGGATCAGCTCCTCGCGCTGGTCACGCAGGCCCAGGAGGATTCGTTCGACATCGGGCAGGGCCGCATTCGCGGCGTCGATGTCGTAGTAGCGCGTCATCAGTGGATTCTAGGCACGTATCATGCCGGGCATGAGAATCGCGTCCCGGATGGACTCCATGGGCACCGAGACCGCCTTCGAGGCGGCCGCCCGCGCCCGCGCCCTCGAGGCAACCGGCCGGTCGGTGATCCACCTCGAGATCGGCGAACCCGACTTCGATACGCCGGCCAACATCCGCGCGGCGGCCAAGAAGGCTCTCGACGACGGCTTCACCCATTACCCGCCCTACATGGGTCTGCCGGCCCTTCGCGAGGCCATCGCCGCGGATGTCGCCAGGCGCAAGGAGGTGGTCGTCCAGGCCGACCACGTCATCGTCACCCCGGGCGCCAAGCCCGTCATGTACTACGCGATGCTGGCCCTCATCGAGCCGGGTGACGAGGTCATCGTCCCGGACCCGGGCTACCCGATCTACGAATCGATGGCCCGCTTCGCCGGTGGCACGCCCGTTCCCCTGCCGATCCGCCAGGAGCGCGAGTTCCGGGCCGATCTCGACGAGCTCGAGTCGCTCATCACGAAGCGGACCCGGATGCTGGTCCTCAACTCGCCGGCCAACCCCACCGGCGGCCTCTTCACCCGCGAGGACATCGTCCGGATCGCCGAGCTGGCGCTCCGCCACGACCTCGTCGTCCTGGCCGACGAGATCTACGGCCGCATCGTCTACGAGGGCGAGCACGTCTCGATCGCCTCGATCCCCGGCATGCTCGAGCGGACGATCATCCTCGACGGCTTCTCCAAGACGTTCGCCATGACCGGCTGGCGCCTGGGCTATGCGGTCCTGCCCGACGTCCTCCTGTACGCCTTCGGGCGCCTGATCATCAACTCGGTGTCTGGCACGTCCACCTTCAGCCAGGTGGCCGCGATCGAGGCCCTCACCGGGCCCCAGGACGAGGTCGAGGCGATGGTCGCCGAGTTCAAGGTTCGTCGCGACCTCATCGTCGACGGGCTGAACGCCATCCCCGGCATCCGCTGCATTCAGCCGCATGCGGCGTTCTACGTCTTCCCCGAGATCTCCGCCACGGGCCTCGACGGCGCCGAGCTTGCCGATCGCCTCCTCCACGAGGCCGGCGTCTGCGTCCTGGCCGGGACTGCCTTCGGCCAGGTCGGCAGGAGCCACATCCGGATCTCCTACGCCAACTCCCGGGCCAACCTGACCGAGGCCCTGGCCCGCATCCGGGGCGTCGTCGAGCCGCTCGTCGCGGCTCGCGGGTAGCCGCAGCCATGACCGGCGGGCGCCCCCGGGTCTTCATCGCCCGGGCGATCCCCGATGACGGCATCGCGCCGCTGGTCGCGGCCTGCGACGCCCGGGTCTGGGAGAACGAGCTGCCGCCGCCGCGGGCCGAGCTCCTCCGGGCGATCGAGGGCTGTGACGGGGTCCTGACCCTCCTCACAGATCGCGTCGACGACGAGTTCCTCGATGCCGCGGGGCCGCAGCTCAAGGTCGTCTCGAACTACGCCGTGGGCTTCGACAACGTCGACGTGGCCGCCTGCACCCGGCGGGGGATCCCGGTCGGCAACACGCC
>JACQEH010000146.1 GCA_016200675.1 Chloroflexota bacterium
GCCTTGAGGGTCTCGGCGAAGGCCGCCGGGTCTCCCGTCGGATCGAGGACGGCCAACCCGATCGGCAGGCCGGCCTCGAGGACGGCCGGCAGCTCCGAGACGGATTCGAGCATGACCGAGCCGAACTCGGCCACGGTCAGCTCCTCGATGACGGCATCGCGCTCGGTGGGCGGGAGGCCTACCGCGATGGTGGGTCGGCGCATCGGGGACCTCGGTTCAGTTGGTCTCGCTCGGCTCGGACGCGCTCACCGTCAGGACGCCGTCGGCGTCGCCGGTGATGGTGGCCGAGAACCGGTCGAGCTCGGGGATGAGCGTCCGGAGATCGACGGAGGCTGCGTGCTGGACGGTGAAGACGAAGTCGCCGTTGGGGCCCGAGCTGACGCTGACGCCCCGCACGCCAGGGGCGCGTCCGAGGGCCCGCTTGAAGCTGGCGATGCTGGCGACGCTGATGAGCCCGACGACGGACAGGTTGGTGCTCGTCGTGACCTCCCGGCCGGACGCCGGGTCCGTGAAGGCGGCGAGGCGCTCGACGACGTGGGCGTCGTCCACGGCGAGGTGGTCCTCGTCGGTCATGGTCTCGGCGTCGGCGGCGTCGGCGTCGGCCGCGTCGGAACCGATGTCGGTGACCTCGATGTCGGCGAGGAACGAGGCCTCCGCGGCGGCGGCGTTGTCGGCATCGAGCGTGCGGGCCGGCTGCCAGTCCTCGAGTCCGCCGTCGTCCTCGAGGGCCGGCGGCTCCGGCAGCTGCTCGGCGAAGCCGGCCAGGCGGGCCGGATCGTTCTCGGCCAGGAGTGCCGTGAAGAAGCGCTCCATCTGGCCTTCGAACGTCGCCACGGCCCCCTGGACGAGCTCGATGCGATGCTCGACGCGGGCGGCGTGATCGTCGACCTCGGTCTCGAGGCGCCGCTTGCGGTCGGCGATCCGCTCCTCGGTCTCCTCGCGGACACGGGCCATCTCGGCCTTCGACCAGTCGCGGATGCCGGCGATGTCCTGCTCGGACTGGCGCCGGATCTCGGCGGCGGCGTCGGCCGACTCTGCATGGATGCCCTCGACGCGAGCCTTGGCTGTTTCGGCGAACTTCGTGAGGGCTTCGTCCCTGGCCGCCTGGGCGGCTTCGTGCATCGCCCGGACGAGTCCGGTGACGAGGAGATTGTCGCGACGCGCCTTCAGCGGCGCCGCGGCGCTCCGGGTGGGTTCCGGCACCGAGGACGTGGCGATCGGGGCCTCGTCGCTCGTCGGCCACGCCGCCGAGCCGTGCTCGATGGTCGCGGTGCTGGTGTCCTGGGTCACGCCTGCCTCCGGCTGTGGTGCGTCCTGCGACGCCTCGGGGATGTCGCCGGACGGTTCCGCAGCCGTGTCGTCGGCCATGGCAGTGTCCAGTCGTGGTTCGGCGGCCCAGGGAAGGCGGAATCCCGTTCGCTGCTCGGTGGTCGCCATCGGTGCTCGTCCTTGCGTCGGGGCCCCGGCAACCGGCCGGGATCGGGTGCTGGATGGATCGTCGAGCAGGAGGTGCATCCGCGCAGTCGGCTAGACGTACCAGCCCCCGCCACCGGAGGTACCAGCCTCGTGCGGGGCAACCTCCGCGTCCGGCCCGCACGGTCCCGGAATCGGGCGGGCGTCGTAGGATCGCCACGTGCAGTCCATCGCGTCCCCGACCGGCGCCGCCTCGCCCACGACCTTTGATGGCCGGCCTGGCCTCCTCGACATGCGCGGTCGCGCCCTCCGCGATCTCCGCATCTCGGTCACCGACCGCTGCAACTTCCGCTGCACCTACTGCATGCCGGCCGAGGTCTTCGGCCGGGACTACGCCTTCCTGCCCCACGCCGAGGTCCTGACCTATGAGGAGATCCACCGGCTGGCGGGCATCGCCGTCGGCCTCGGCGTCGCGAAGCTCCGCATCACCGGCGGCGAGCCCCTGGTGCGGCGGGACCTGGCCGCCCTGATCGCCCAGCTGGCGACCCTCCGGACGCCGGAGGGCAAGCCGGTGGACCTGACGCTGACCACGAACGGCTCCGCCCTGCGGCCGCTCGCGGGTGCCCTGGCCGGGGCGGGCCTCCAGCGGATCACCGTCTCCCTCGACTCCCTCGACGACACCACGTTCCGGCGGATGAACGGGGTGGACTTCCCGGTCGCCCGCGTCCTCGACGGGATCGATGCGGCTCGGGCGGCCGGCCTCGCCCCGGTCAAGGTCAACATGGTGGTGAAGAAGGGCGAGAACGAGTCGAGCATCGTGCCGATGGCCCGCTGGGCCCGGGACGAAGGACTCATCCTGCGCTTCATCGAGTACATGGATGTCGGGACGACCAACGGCTGGCGCCTCGACGATGTCGTCACGGCGGGTGAGATCGTGGCGGCCATCGACGCCGAACTGCCCCTCGAGGCGGCTGCTCCGACCTACCGGGGCGAGGTCGCCGGGCGCTGGCGCTACCGCGACGGCTCGGGCGAGATCGGGGTCATCTCGTCGGTCAGCCAGCCCTTCTGCGGCGACTGCACCCGGGCCCGGCTCTCGGCCGAGGGCAGGATCTACACCTGCCTCTTCAGCGCCTCCGGCACGGACCTCCGTGGACCGCTTCGGGAGGGCGCCTCGGACGATGAGCTGCGGCGCATCCTGGAGGACTTGTGGGGGGCTCGGACAGACCGCTACTCCGAGCTGCGGTCCGCCGCGACGAGCCACCTGCCGCGGGTCGAGATGTTCGCCGTCGGGGGCTGAGCCGGGCGGGGGTGCGCCCCCTACCACAGCCGGGACGGCGAGTTATCCACCGTCGGTCAACAGTGGTGGAAAGTCGTGGAAACGGCCGGCGGGGGAGCCGCGCAGTTCGTGGATAACCGCGTTGCCGCGGTGCCCTGCCGCGACTACATTTCGTCTTGCCCGAAGGGGCCGTCAGGGGACGAGGTGAACCGAGATCACATCAAGGGGAGCCGAGTTCCGGACCGGTCGCTTCGGGCGCTTCGTTACCCGGTCGCGACGAGCCCTCCGGCCCGTCCACGGGTGGTCGCCCGACGGGACGTGATCGGCATCCCGGTGTCGATACTTCCGTCGGGCGGCAGAAGCCTGCGGGCCCCGGCCGTCGACCCCTGGACGCTTTCCTGGAGGCCCGCATGACCGTGGAGCATCCGGCCGTGGATCCCGCGCCTCCGATCGCCCCCGCGGACCAGCCGGCGCGGCTCGATGCCCTCGAGGCCGCCGTCCGGGCCCGCTCCGCGCTCGTGCCGCGCATCGGGATCGTCCTCGGGTCCGGGCTGGGCGGCCTCGCCGACGATCTCGACGACGCGGTGGCCATCCCGTTCGACGACCTGCCCGGCTGGCCGGCCGCAACCGCGCCGGGTCACGCCGGGCGGCTGCTCCTGGGCCTGCTCGGTGGGACGCCGGTCGTCATGCTTCAGGGCCGCTTCCACCTCTACGAGGGCAACGACCCGGGCCTCGTCGTCCAGCCCGTTCTGCTGCTGGCCCGGCTGGGGGCGCGGGCCGTCTTCCTGACGAATGCCGCCGGCGGGCTCGACCCGTCGTTCGGGCCGGGGACGCTCATGGCCATCGCCGACCACATCAACCTGACCGGCCGAAACCCGCTCATCGGGCCGAACGCCCCCGCGATCGGCGAGCGCTTCACCGACCTCACCGAGGCCTGGAGCCCCGCGCTCCGGACGCGCCTCCATGCTGCTGCCCGGGCCGAGGGCGTCGACCTCGCCGAGGGTGTCTACGTCGGCCTTGTCGGGCCGAACTACGAGACGCCGGCCGAGGTCCGGATGCTGGCCCAGCTCGGCGGGCACGCGGTCGGGATGTCGACGGTCCTCGAGGCGATCGCCGCCCGCTGGGCCGGGATCGAGGTGGTGGGCGTATCCCTGGTGACCAATGCCGGCGCCGGCTACAGCGGTGCGCCGCTGACCCACGAGGAGGTCCTCGCGGCCGGCCTTGAGGCGGGACCGCGGCTGGCCCGCGTCATCCGGCGCTTCGTGGCCGACCTCGACGCCTGAGGCTGGCGACGCCGCGCGTCGGATCTTGCTTTCGGCGCGTTCGCTTTCACCGCGTCCTCCGACGCGCGAACATGACCTTCACGCGCGGGAGTGGGAGGGACGTGATGCCGCCGGTCGCTGGATCGAGAGGGACCGGCTCCTCCCTCGAGCAGGACCGGCAGGAACGAGCCCTCCCGGAGCTTGGGGATGTGGAGCTCGACGTCACCCGCCTTGGTGGACAGCAGGCGGGTCCGGCTGCCGTTGCGGTGGGTGGTGCGCTCATCGGTCCGCTCATAGCGGCCGGCGCCGATCGCCTGAGCCGCCTCGGCCTCGATGAGCTCCTGGAGGACGAGC
>JACQEH010000154.1 GCA_016200675.1 Chloroflexota bacterium
CGATGCCCTCGTGCTCGCCGACGCCAGCGGGGATATCACGGCCCGGCTGTACGCACTGGCGGGCCTGGCCCTGTCCTCGGTCTTCTCGGGCCAGGCCGGCGAGGGCGGCAGCGTCGTCCGGGCCTACTTTGCCGCGGCGGCCGACCTCGGAGAGGAGTCCGGCGAGTGGTGGCTCGTGGCCCTGGCCCAGGCGTTTGCCGGTTCGAGCATCAGCACCTTCGAGCGGGATGAAGGTGTCGCCCTCATCGAGCAGGGCGCCGAGTCGGCCCGGCGATCGGGCAGTCCCTATGCCCAGGCGTCGGTTGCCATGGC
This sequence comes from Chloroflexota bacterium, assembly GCA_016200675.1. Lineage (GTDB taxonomy): Bacteria > Chloroflexota > Limnocylindria > Limnocylindrales > CSP1-4 > UBA5189. Next base: position 313 of record JACQEH010000154.1, read on the forward strand.
CCAGGGCCGGGCGCTCGGACGGCTGGGTGAGACTGACGGCGCGGTCGCCGCGTTCGCGGTCGCGATCGAGCGCTTCATGGAGCTCGGAGACGAACGCTTCGTCGTCGCCTCGAAGAGTGACCTCGCCCATGCCCTCCGGCGTGGGGGCCGGCTCGACGAGGCGGCCGCGCTCTATCGCGAGACCATCGCCGGGTGGGTCCACCTGGGGCATCGGGGCGCGATCGCAAACCAGCTCGAGAACGTCGCCTACGTCGACATCGACGAAGGACGGCACGACCGGGCGGCCCGCCTCCTGGGCGCGGCAGGCGCCATCCGGGAGTCCGCGCGCGCCGCGATGGCCTTCGATGAGGAGCCGGAGTTCGAGGCCTACACCGCCCGGCTCCGCGGGGCCATGACCCCGGCCGCGTTCGAGGCCGCAACCGCCGCCGGGCGGGGACTCTCGATGAAGGAGGCGGTCGCCCTCGCCCGGTCTGACTGACGCGACCGCGACGCACCGGAGCGGCTGCGGGGCGCGAGGTGCGACACTGATGGCATGGGGACAGACGTCGCACCACGACGGGCATCGACCGCCCTGGAGCGCTACGGCGTCGTCATCGGCATGGAGGTCCACTGTCAGCTCAAGACGGCCTCCAAGATGTTCTGCGGCTGCTCGACGGCCTATGACGGCGCCCCGCCGAACAGCCACACGTGTCCGGTCTGTCTTGGGCTGCCGGGCGCCCTGCCCGTGATCAACCGGCGGGCCGTCGAGCTCGTCCTGGCCGCGGGCGCGGCGATGGGTGCCCGGACGCCCGACCACACGCGCTGGGACCGCAAGAACTACTTCTACCCCGACCTGCCGAAGGGCTACCAGATCAGCCAGTACGACCTGCCCCTGGCCGCGGCCGGCGCGCTGACGATCGACACCAGCGACGGGCCGTTCACGATCGGGATCACCCGGGCGCACCTCGAGGAGGACACGGCGAAGCTCGTGCACGCCGCCGGCAACGGCGGCGAGCGGGTCAGTCTCGTCGACTTCAACCGCTCCGGGGTGCCGCTCATGGAGATCGTCACCGAGCCCGACCTCCGGACCGCCGAGCAGGCCCGCCGCTACGCCGAGGAGCTGCAGCTGCTCCTTCGCACGATTGGTGCGTCTGAGGCCGACATGGACCGCGGCCAGATGCGCGTCGAGGCCAACGTGTCCCTGCGTCCGCACGGGACCGAGGCCTTCGGGACCAAGGTCGAGGTCAAGAACATGAACTCGTTCCGGGCCGTCGAGCGGGCGATCGCCTTCGAGATCGAGCGCCAGGCCGCGATCCTCGACGCCGGCGGGGTGCTTGCCCAGGAGACCCGCGGCTGGTCGGACGAGCGCGGCGAGACGTACCGGATGCGGAGCAAGGAGACGTCGGACGACTACCGCTACTTCCCGGAGCCGGACCTGCCGCCGCTCCGCGTGGACGCGGCCTGGCTCGCCGGGATCCAGGCCGGGCTGCCGGAGCTGCCCGCCGCCCGCCGGGCGCGCTACCGCGAGGACCTCGAGCTGTCGGCCTATGACGCCGCCGTCCTCGTGTCGAACGCGGATGCCAGCCGCCTGTTCGAGGCGACCCGGGCGGCGGATCGAAGCCTGGATGCCAAGGCCGTTGCCAACTGGGTGACCGGCGAGTACCTGCGCCTCCAGAACGCGGGCGGCGCCGGCGAGCGCGCCGACGTTGCCCCTGCCGAGCTCGCCGCGCTCATCCGCCTCGTGGCCGACGGAGCGATCTCGCGGGCGAACGCGAAGGAGGTTCTCGAGGCCCACGTCACGACCGGTGAGGCCGTCGCGTCGATCGTGGCCGCCCGAGGGTTCCGCCAGATCTCCGATGCCGGGGCCCTCGCTTCCGTGGTCGACGAGGTCATCGCCGCAAACCCGGCCGCGGTCGCCGACGTGCGGGCGGGGAAGCCCCAGGCCATCGGCTTCCTCGTCGGGCAGGTCATGAAGCGGACGCGCGGCCAGGCGAACGCGGCGATCGTCCAGGCCGCGCTTCGCGACCGACTCGAGGGCCGCGGGGCAGGGGAGGCCGGCTGATGGGTGCCGCCAACATCGCGCTGTGGGTCGTCGGGCTCGCCCTGGTCGCGGTCGGCTACCAGCGCGCACGAGGCCCGTGGAGCCGCTACCAGGGGCTGAAGGAGCAGGACGCCAACGTGGCCCGCTACGAGGCCTGGCGCGGCGGCCTCCGCGACGGCGGGACCACTGGTGCCTCGGTCGCGATGGCGGTCCTCCGGACCCAGGTCCGGAACGCGGCCCTGATCGCCGGTCTCGGGGTGGTCGTCGTCATCGCGGGGTTCGCCCTGCCGTCATGACCCGCGAACGAACGGACGGCCGCGGCTTCGCCACGCGGGCCATCCATGCCGGCGAGCGGCCCGACCCCACGACGCGTGCCCACAAGCCGCCGATTTACGCCACCTCGACGTTCGCCTTCGACACCGCGGCCGAGAAGGAAGACGCGGTCGACCGTGCCCTGGCCTGGGAGCCCGGCGTCCACTTCTACTCGCGGACGAGCAACCCCACGAACCGGGCCCTCGAGGAGAAGGTTGCGGCGCTCGAGGGCGCCGAGGATTCCGTCGTCTCCTCGTCCGGGATGGCCGCGGTCTCGGCCACCCTGCTGGCCCATCTCGGCGCCGGCGACCACGTTGTCGTGGGCGACGAGCTCTTCGTGATCACCCAGGTCCTCCTCGGCGAGGACTTCCCGCGCCGCGGGATCGAGGTGACCGCGGTCGACATGACCGATGTCGCGGCGGTCGAGGCCGCGATCCGCCCGGCGACGAAGGTCCTGTTCTTCGAGACGTCCACGAACCCGCGCCTCCGGGTTCCCGACATCGAGGTCCTCGCCGAGATCGGCCACCGCCACGGGCTCATCGTCATCGCCGACAACACCTTCCTCGGGCCGGCCCTCCTGCGGCCGCTCGAGCACGGGGCCGACATGGTCGTCCACGCCGCCACGAAGTACCTGTCCGGCCACGGTGATGCGGTCTCGGGCGTGGTCTCGGGACCGAAGGCCCTCCTCGACCCGATCCGCAAGCAGACCGACACGCTCGGCCAGGCGGCGAGCCCGTTCGCCAGCTGGCTCGTCATGCGCGGTATCAGGACGCTCCCGTTGCGGTCCCGGACGGCATCGGCCAACGCCCTCCAGCTGGCGGAGTACCTCGAACGCCGGCCGAACGTGGAGTGGGTCCACCATCCCGGCCTCGCGTCGCACCCGGATCACGAGGTCGCGACGCGCCTCATCGACGGTCCCGGCGGCGCGATGCTGACCTTCCAGCCCCGCGGCGGCATCGAGGGCATGGCCGCCTTCACCGACCACCTCCGCCTGTGCGACATCGGGGTCAGCCTCGGCGACATCTGCACCCTCGTGTATCCCCGGCCGAAGCAGGGCGGCATGGTCCGCGTCTCCGTCGGCTGCGAGGACGTCGACGACCTGCTCGAGGACTTCGCCCTCGGCCTGTCGTTCGTGCCCTGACGGTGGTGCCGGGTCAGGCCCGGCCGAGGGCCGCCGCCGCAGCGAGCGCGGCCCCGATCGTGAGATCCACCCGCCGCGTCACCTCGTCCTCCGGCGGCCGGAACCAGGCCTCGTCGCCGACCGCCCGGACCTCCTGGGCGAACGTCGGGTCGACGATGATGTCGGAGACGGTCAGGATCGCGCCGGCTCGCACCGGCCGCCCCTTCGCCCGCTCGCGCATCGCCAGCAGGTAGAGCGCCGCGGCCTCCATCTCGGCCGAGAGGTAGCCGCGCCGGCCCCAGCGCGCCACGCCGTCGGGATGCGGGTCGTAGAAGACATCGGACGTGACGACCGGGCCGGCGTGGACCGTGAGGCCGGCCGCGAGCGCCGCTGCTCGAAGGGCCATGACCACGTCGAGATCAGCGGTCGGCGCCGTGGGCTCGCCGGCGCCCAGCTGGACGCCGATCCCGGACGCAGAGGCGGCCGCGAGCGCGATCACGGCGTCGCCGATGCCCAGCCCCCCGAAGCCACCGGTCGTGCCGACCCGGATGAAGGTCGTCGCGCCGAGCATCAGCAGCTCCTCGACGACGATCGTGGTCGTCGGCGTGCCCATCATCGTCGTCTGGACCGAGACCGGGACGCCGTCGACCGTGCCGGTGTAGCCGAGCAGGCCGCGATGCGACGTCACCAGCCGCGACGCCTCGAGGCCGCCGTCGAAGCGCGCGGCGATCCGCGTCGCTCGGTTCGGGTCCCCGGGCAGGAGCACGACCGACGCGTAGTCGCCGGGCTCGGCGTGGAGATGGATCTGGGGCATGGAATCCTCCCTCAGCCGCCGATGAGGCGAGCGTGCTCGATGACCGTGCAGCGGTCCATGACGACGCCCAGGCCGCCCGCCGCCGCGATGCGGGCCGCCTCGGGACTGATGATGCCGAGCTGCAGCCACAGACATCGAGCGCCGGCCGCCACGGCCTCGCGGGCGTGCTCCGGGCAGGCCTCGGCGCGGCGGAAGACGTCGACGATGTCGACCCGGCCGGTCGCGGCGACCGCGTCGGCCAGGGACGGGTAGCAGGCGAGCCCGTCGATCTCGGTTTCGGCGGGATTGACCGGCACGACGTCGTAGCCGAAGCGACGAAGGTCGCGCAGCACCCCGTTCGAGGGCCGGAACGGCGAGCCCGAGGCTCCGATGACGGCGATCCGGGGCCCCGATCGCAGGAGGGCGGTGATGGCCGCGTCATCGAGGACGGGGGTCTCGAGGCGACCCTCGGCGTGGTCGAGGAACGTGGCAAGGCGGTCATGATCGGCGCGGCGCTCGGTCATCGCGGGTGGCTGCTCCGGTCTTGCTCCGGTGAACGTCATGGATGCCCGAAATGGTGCACCATGGAGGCCGGCAGCAGCACCGCTCCACCGTCGACGCGCCCTCGGTGCGTAGCGTATTCTGCCCGGCACGACCGGCTCCGAGATTCCCCAGGGAGCCAGTCCCATCAGGAGGAGGTCACGTTGCGCATGTCCACTCGGCTGCTCGCGCTCGGCGCATCGGCAGCCATTGTCTTCGCCGCGTGCGGTGGGGGCGCCTCTGCAGCCCCGACGACCGCACCGACGTCTGCCGCCTCGGCGGCCGCCAGCGGCACCCCGGCCCCGTCCGCCGCCGCCGCCTTCAAGGCCTGCCTCGTGACCGACACCGGCGGCCTCGGTGACAAGGGCTTCAACGACAACGCCCTCAAGGGTCTCCAGGACGCGAAGAAGGCCGGCTACGCGACCGAGATCAAGAACCTGGAGTCCAAGAAGGACGCCGACTACACCAGCAACATCGACGCGCTCGTCGCCGACAACTGCCAGTCGATCACGACGGTCGGCTTCAACATGGGTGACGCGACGAAGGCCGGCGCGGCCGCCAACAAGGATGTCGCGTTCTCGATCGTCGACAACGCCTATGACCCGCCGATCGCCAACGTCACCGGCATCGTCTTCGCGACGGAGCAGGCGGGCATGCTCGCCGGCTACCTCGCCGCGGGCGTCTCGGCGACCGGGAAGATCGGGACCTACGGCGGCCTGCCGATCCCGCCCGTCACCGCGTTCATGGACGGCCTGTGGGCCGGAATCAAGTACTACAACCAGGAGAACGGCAAGAACGTCACCCTTCTTGGGTACGATCCTTCCAAGCCGAAGGGTGGCGTCCTCGCCACGGCCGGCAACCCCTGGGGCGACACGGACTTCGGCAATCAGCAGGCAAACGCCTTCTTCCAGGAAGGCGTGGACATCGTGGTCCCGGTCGCCGGCGGGACGGGCATCGGCTCGTTCACCGCGGCCAAGCAGGCCCAGGCTGCCGGCAAGAAGGTCTACGCCATCGGCGTCGACACGGACCAGTACATCACTGCGCCCGGCTTCGAGAGCGTCATCCTGACCTCCATCCAGAAGATCATCGACAAGGCCGTGGCCGACACGATCCATCTCGCCCAGCAGGGCACCAAGGGTGGAACGAACTACGTCGGCACGCTCGCCAACGGCGGCGTGGGGATCGCCCCCTTCCACAACCTCGCGAACCTCGTCCCCGCGGCGCTCCAGACCGGTCTCGATGCCCTCAAGGGCAAGATCTCGGCCGGCACCGTCAAGGTGGCGGACTACCTGAAGTAGCGCTCCGCGCTTCTTCGTCGATCGGCTCCCCCGGCGTGGGTAACGCCGGGGGAGCAACCTGTCTCAGCGTCCCCATCCGCGGCGGACGTCTCCGTTCGATCGCACCTTCCGACCTGCAGCTTGAGGGTTGGGATCACCGATGCGCCTGCAACTCCGCGGCATCACGAAGCAGTTCCCGGGCGTCCTTGCCAACGATCACGTCAGCATCCAGGTGGATCGCGGCGAGATCCTCGCCCTCCTCGGCGAAAATGGGGCCGGCAAGACCACCCTCATGAACATCCTCTCCGGCCTGTACCGGCCGGATGAGGGTGAGATCGTCGTCGACGACCAGGTCCGGGTCTTCCGTGACCCGGCCGAGGCGATCGCCGCCGGGATCGGCATGGTCCACCAGCATTTCATGCTGGTCCCCGTCTTCGACGTCACCGATTCGGTGACCCTCGGATCCGAGGTCGTCCGCGGCCCCCTCGGCGTGCTCGACCGGACGACGGCGAGGGCCAGGATTGTCGAGCTCTCGAGCAAGTACGGGCTCGATGTCGATCCCGACGCCCGGATCGAGGACCTTCCGGTCGGCGTCCGCCAGCGCGTCGAGATCCTCAAGGCGCTTTATCGCCACTCGGATGTCCTCGTCCTCGACGAGCCCTCGGCGGTCCTGACGCCACAGGAAACGGACGAGCTGTTCACGATCATCCGCGGCCTGGCCAAGGCCGGGACGGCGATCATCTTCATCTCCCACAAGCTCAACGAGGTCCTGGAGATCGCCGATCGGATCACGGTCCTCCGGCTGGGCAAGGTCGTCGGCACGGTCCGGGCGAAGGAGACAACCTCGAGCGCCCTGGCCGAGATGATGGTCGGACGACAGGTGCAGCTGACGGTCGACCGGAAGGACGCCGAACGCGGCGAGACGGTCCTGTCGATCAAGGGCCTCCAGGTCCGGGATGACCGTGGCGAGATCGCGGTACGGGCCCTCGACCTGGAGGTCCACGCCGGAGAGATCGTGGCGGTCGCCGGCGTGCAGGGGAACGGCCAGACCGAGCTCGTCGAGGCCATCACCGGTCTCCGTCAGCTCGACGCCGGAGCGGTCACCGTTAGCGGTCAGCCCATCCCATTCGATCCGCGTCACGTCGCCGACATGGGCGTCGCGCACATTCCCGAGGACCGCCTCCGCGACGGGCTCGTTCGGGGTTTCACCGTCGCCGAGAACTACGTCCTCGACTCCTACCACCGCGAGCCCTACAGCTCGGGCATCCGGTTCCACCCCGACGTGGTCGCCGCCGCCGCGACGACCGCCGTCCGCGACTTCGATATCAGGACGCCGTCGATCACGACCGACGTCGGCTCGCTCTCGGGCGGCAACCAGCAGAAGGTCATCGTCGCCCGCGAGTTCGGACGCGCCGTGAAGCTCGTCGTCGCGTCGCAGCCGACACGCGGCCTGGATGTCGGGTCAATCGAGTACATCCACCGCCGGATCGTCGAGCAGCGCGATGCCGGCGTGGCGATCCTCATCGTGAGCACGGAGCTGGACGAGGTGCTGGCGCTGGGGGACCGCATCGCGGTCATGTACGGCGGCGAGATCGTGGGGATCCTGCCTGCGGCGGAAGCGACCCGGGAGCGGGTCGGGCTGCTGATGGGAGGCGTTCGATGAGTCGCCTGCCGACGGTCTCGGCGAACATGGTATGGGCGGTCCTGGGCCTGATCGCTGCCGTCGTCATGGTCGTCCAGAAGCTGTATATCGCCCTCGCGGTCTTCGCGCTCCTCATCCTCGCGATTGCGGCTACCCGCCGAACCGTCCGGGGGCGTGCGTTCACGGATCGCCTCAAGTTGCCGGTCCTCGCCCTCCTCTCGGCATTCCTCGTCGGTGGCATCGTCCTGATCCTGTCCGACCTCGAGTTCTACTCGAAGCTCTCGGCCAATCCCCTCGGGACCCTCGAGGCCAGCTTCGGACGCGTCGTCGTCGCCTATTGGGAGCTCCTGAAGGGCGCCTTCGGTGACATTCCCAAGATCAGCACGGCCCTGGCGTCGGGGGACAGGAACAAGATCGGAATCGCCTTCCGGCCCATGAGCGAGACGCTCCTTGCGACGACGCCGCTGATCCTGACGGGCCTCGGCGTTGCCATCGCCTTCCGATCCGGCGTCTTCAACATCGGAGCCGAGGGCCAGCTCAAGATCGGTGCCGTCTTCGGCGCCTGGGTCGGCATCTGGATCCCGCTCCCGTTTCCCTTCGGCCTCATCCTCGCCATCGCGGCCGGGGTCCTCGGCGGTGCGCTGTGGGCGTTCATCCCCGGCATCCTCAAGGCGAAGACCGGCGCCCATGAAGTCATCACCACGATCATGCTCAACGCGATCGCCCAGCAGATCATGCTGGCCTTGCTGCTGACTCCGATCTTGAGACCCGAGGGCAGCACCACGCCCATCAGCTGGCCGATCCTCGAGGCCTCCCAGCTGCCATTGCTCCTGGCCCTTCCGAAGCTGCGCGTCCACTGGGGCCTGATCCTCGCCCTGGTCGCGGCCGTCGGGACGTCGTGGCTCATGTTCCGGACCACTCGTGGATTCGAGTTCCGCGCTGCCGGCCTCAACCCGCGGGCGGCCGGATACGCCGGGATGCGGGCCGGCCGGACCATCGTCCTCGCGATGACCGTCTCGGGCGCGCTGGCGGGTCTCGCGGGCGCCGTCGAAGTGCTCGGCACGAATCGCTACCTCTCGCCGGGCATCAGCCCCGGCTATGGCTGGGACGCGATCTCGATCGCGCTCCTCGGTGGCACGCGCCCGCTGGGCGTCGTCATCGCGGCCTTCCTCTTTGGCGCCCTCCGGGCCGGCGGCCAGGGGATGGCCCTCGCGACGGGCGTTCCGATCGATCTTCTCGGCTTCATCTCGGCCCTCGTCATCATGTTCGTAGCCGCCCCGCGGCTGGTGCGAGAGCTCTACCGGGTCCGGATCAGCTCTGCCGCCCCGCAGACACCGAAGGTCGTGGAGACGCCGGTATGACGACGTCGACGCCCGGGATGGGAGCCGCGCCCGTGCTGTCCGCGGCGGAGCGCCGTGCTCGCAGCAACGGCCTCATCCGCGCCGCCATCTACGCGGTGGTCGGGGTCCTCGCCCTCGGGGCCGGGCTGTTCCGCCTCCCGGCGAGCCAGACGACGACGTACAGGCTCGTCTTCGACAACGCTGCGATCCGGCTGCCGGACCTCACCGTTCCGGTCGGCGGGACCTACGCCGTGGCAGGGGTCATCTGCCTGGCGGTTGCCGCGTTCCAGCTGCTGCGACCCGCCAACCTGGCCTGGCGCCGCCAGCTCGCCATCGTCGCGTTCACCCTCATCGCCGCCGTCCTGACCGGGATCCTCGGCGGCAAGACCCCGAGCCTCGTCGGCCTGATCGCGGCGATGGTCTCGTTCGCTCTCCCGATTGTCTTCGCCGGCCTCGCCGCGATCTTCGCGGAGCGGTCCGGAGTCTTCAACATCGGGATCGAGGGGATCATCCTGCTCGGCGCCAGTGCCACTGCCGTCGGTGGCTCGATCCTGCATTCGCCCTACGGCGGGATCCTCATCGGCGTGTTCGCGGGTCTCCTTCTCGGCCTCCTGCTCGCCGTCCTGTCCATCCGCTACAGGGTGGATCAGATCATCGCCGGAACGGTCCTCAACCTCGCGGCCGCAGGGATCACGACCTTCATGTACACCCGGATCCTTCAGGTCAAGCCCGAGTTCAACGCGCCGGGCCTGGTCGGCACGACGCCGATCCCGGGCCTATCCGAGATCCCGATCATCGGGCCCGCCCTGTTCAACGGCTCGATCTTCCTGTACGTCGGGTACGCCCTGATCATCCTCATGCAGCTCGCGATCTACCGGACGCGCTGGGGCCTGCGTCTCCGGGCGGCGGGCGAGAACCCAAATGCAGCCGGGACCATCGGCATCGACGTCCTGCAGATCCGCTACCGATCTCTCGCCGCCAGCGGCGCCGTCGCCGGGCTCGGCGGCGCGTACCTCGTCGTCGTATCGACCGGGTCGTTCCAGATCGGGATGTCGGCCGGGATCGGGTTCATCGGCATCGCGGCGATGATCTTCGGGGGCTGGAAGCCCGTGGGTGTGGCAATGGCGGCCCTCGTCTTCGGCTTCGCCCGCTCGGCAGAATCGCGCCTCGGCACCGTCGGCGTCGACGTGCCGACCGTCTTCCTCAGCATCCTTCCGTACGTCGTGACCATCATCGTGGTCGCGGGGCTGGTCGGACGAGTCCGCGTTCCAGCCGCGGCTGGGCAGCCATACGAACAGGCCTGACGCTCGGATGGGGCGGACGGGATTCGGGGATCTCGAGCACGGCGCGATCCCGACCTTCTACGCTGCCCCGCCCGCGCCGCGCACGGCGCCGGTCGGCACGCCGGAGCGGCCGATCCCCCTCATCATCGACAGCGATCCGGGGCTCGATGACGCCCTGGCGATCGGCCTCGCGGTGGCGCGACCGGAGATCGAGCTCCTGGCCGTCACGACCGTCGGCGGCAACGCCGACGTCCGGCACTGCACGGACAACGCCCTGCGCCTCCTGCACGCCTTCGGTCGCAGCGACATCCCCGTGGCGGAAGGTGCCCAGGGGCCGCTGACGGGCGAGGTCGTCCGGGCGACGGCGATCCACGGCGAGGGCGGGCTGGGGCGAACGGAGCTGCCGCCGTCCCCGGCGACGGCTTGCCCCGAGGGGGCGGTTGCGCTGATGGCCCGGCTCCTAGAGGAATCGCCGGCGCCGGTGGCGATCGCGCCGATCGGACCGCTGACCAACATCGCCCTGTTCATCCGCCTCCACCCCGATCTCTTGGCCCGTATCAGCCACCTCTCGATCATGGGCGGCTCGATCGGGGAGGGGAACACGACGACCTCCGCCGAGTTCAACGTGTACGCCGATCCCGAGGCCGCCGACATCGTCTTCCGGTCCGGGATCCCGATCACGATGATGGGGCTCGACGTGACCCACCAGGCGACCCTCGACGCCGCGGCCGCGACGCGACTGCGGGATCTTGGCACCGCCTCCGGCGTCATCGCTGCCGAGCTCGTCGACTTCGCCATCGAGCGGGTCTGGCAGTGGTACGGCGGGACGACCACGGCCATCCACGATGCGGTGGCGGTCGCCCACCTCGCCATCGACGACCTCGTCACGGTCGCCTCCTACAACGTCCGGGTGGACACCTCCGCCGGACCGGCGCGGGGCCGGACCGTGTGCGAAGGCCTGGGGCGGCGGATGACACGCTATGGGCTGCAGCCGAACGCCGAGGTCGGGATCCGGATCGATCCGGGGCGGTTTGAGGGCCTCCTCGTGGACGCCTTCGGGCGTCTCCCATAGGCGCCCAGGATGCAGGTGCCCGCGTGGTCCGACTTGCTGGCCTCGCGCTGCTCGCAATCGTCATCATCGCGTGCGGCAGCGCGCCGCCCGCCCCGCAGGCGGCCGTGACCCCCGTGCCAGCGACCACTCCGGCCGGCTCCGCGGTCCCGAGTGGCGCGGCCGCGGGCCTTCGCTACGTCGCCCTCGGCGACTCGTTCACGATCGGGACGTCGGTCGCCGTCGACGCGCGCTGGCCGGACCAGCTCGTAACGGCCTTGGGGCCGACGCCGCCGACGCTGGACCTGGTCGCCAACCTCGGCGTGAACGGCTTCACCTCCCGCTACGTCATCGATGTCGAGTTGCCCCAGCTCGACGCGCTCCGGCCCCAGTTCCTGACCCTCCTGGTCGGGGTCAACGACGTGGTCCAGGGCGTGCCGGTCGCGGACTTCCGGCGCAACGCCGTCACGACCCTGGACGATCTGGTGCGACGTGTCGGTGCGGAACGAGTGCTGGTCGTGACGACGCCGGACTACACCGTGACCCCGGCCGGTGCCGACTACGGCGACCCCGCGACCCGGGCGGCCGCGATCCGGACCAGCAACGAGATCCTTTCCGGGCTCGCGACGGCGCGGGGCATCGCCGTCGTGGACATCTACGACCTCTCGCTCCGGGCTGCGGGGGACCGTTCCCTGGTAGCCGGGGACGGACTCCATCCGAGCGGGGCGCAGTACGCGCTGTGGGTGGCGCGGATCCTGCCGGTCGTGCGGGACCTTCTCGGCCGCGCGCCGTGACGCTCGGTCGCGAGGAGTATTCGGCGGCCCGGCTCGGCGTTCGCCGGCTCATCGGTGCCGCCGAGATCACCGGCCACGCCGACGTCAAGGCCGCGGCCCGGGACTGGACCCGGTTCTCGTCCGACCTGCAGGGCGATCCGGACGTGCGGACCTACCGGCAGATCCCGCTGGAGATGGATCCACCCGCCCACACGATCTACCGGGCCATCCTGACCCCGATCTTCAGCCGTCCGGCGATCGCCCTGCTGGAGCCCGAGCTGCGGGCTGTCGCCCGGACGCTCGCCGCCGGCTTCGCCCGGCGCGGGTCCGTCGAGGCCGTCCGTGACCTGGCCGTGCCGATGGTCGCAGCCGCCATCGCCCATGCCTTCGGCCGCCCCCAGGACACCGATGAGCTGATCGGCTGGGGGCAGACCAGCTGGGAGATCCGGCCCGATGGGACGCGAGACGGCGGCCGCCTGGAGGCCTACCTCGATCGCGTCTTCGACGACGCCGCCCGCCATCCCGGCGGCGACGCCTTCTCGCTGATCGACGCGGCCGAGGTCGATGGACGTTCGCTGACCGACCTCGAGAAGCGTGGCCTTGGCAACCTGATCCTCGCCGGTGGACGGGACACCGTCATCACGCTCCTCTGCGGCGCGATGTGGCACCTGGCGGCGTCGGTCGACGATCGCCGATCCCTGGTGGCCGACCCAGGCCGGATTCCCGCCGCGGTCGAGGAGCTACTGCGATTCCTGAGCCCCTTGCCACGCATGGAGCGCGTCGCCACCGAGCCGGTCGACGGCGAGTGGTGGAGGGCGTCCGTGGGCGACGTCGTCCTCCTCGGGTTCGTCCGGGCGAATCACGATCCGTCGGCCTTCGTCGACCCCGGCGATGTCCGGCTCGACCGGAGCCCGAACCCCCACGTCGCGTTCGGGAACGGACCCCATACCTGCATCGGCGTCCACCTCGCCCGCCTCGAGGCCCGGGTCTTCCTCGAGGAGATCCTGGCCGTTGTACCCGACTGGCAGGTCGAAGCAGGCAGTCGCATCGAGCTCGCGACGATCGGCGGCCACGACGTCCCGTCCGCGTTCGACAGGCTCCCTTTGGTCGTGGGCGCATGAGTGCTGGCGATGGGGCAACCGCGGGCCTTCGCGCGATCGTCGACCGGGCGGAATGCTTCGGCTTCGGCTACTGCGCCGAGGCCCTCCCAGCTGTCTTCCACCTCGATGCCGAGGGCAAGTCGGTCGCGACCGACGTCGAGGTCGACCGAGCCCTGCTCCTCCGTGCGGCAGACGACTGCCCCAGGGCCGCGATCTCGCTGCTGCCGACCGCGGGTCGGATGCCCGACGCGCCGAGCGGGGAACCCACGGCGTAGGTCCGGCGCGAAGGCTGGTGCCTCGCGGACCGGGACCTCCGGGTGGTAGGTGGGAGCGCCACCCGTGCGCATCGTGGCGTCGTGACGAACACTCCGTCGCTCGACGCGGACGCGGATCGCACCGCCCGCCTTCGGCGCGGCGCCATCGCCGGACTGAGCCTGGTCCTGCTGGGGCTGCTGCTGCTCACGACCGTCGGCGATGCGCGGCCGCCGCATCGGACGAGCCCGGTCTACGATCCGCCGGTCCTCGCCGGCCAGCAGCTGTACGGCAACTGCGCGGGCGGGTTCTACGCCCGCCGCGGCGAGGCGATCGTGCTGACCTCGACGGGCCATTGCGCGACGGAAGGGGAAGTCGCCTTCGACCCCGACGGCATCGGTGTGCGCGGGATCTTCGGACCGGCGGCGCGAGATGCGTCGTGTCCGTATGCGGGGCATACCTGCGCCTCGTCGGACCTGAATTACCTCGTCGTGGAACGGGACAGGATTCCCTGGGGCCATCTCAACGAGGTGGATCTGGGCACGGGGGGCTACCGGATCATCCAGCCCGGCACCCGACCCCTGGCCTGCGCCGACATCGGCCTCGGCGACGAGGTCGAGATCGACGGCCGCGCCATCTACCGGACGGGCACGGTGGTCGAGAAGGGGGAGAACCTCAACCCCGGGGACGGCGCCTACTTCCCGTGCATGATCGCGGCCACGATCCAGGCGGCGACGGGCGACTCCGGCGGAGCGGTCCTCGTCCGCGGCATCCCGGCGGGTGTCACCAGCCGCAGCTTCGGCGGATTCCTCGGCTTCACGCCCCTTGCCGAGGGCATGGCCCAGCTGGGGATCGACCTCTGCACGACCCCGAACTGCGGCCTCGAGCCACCTGGGGCCGGGTCGACGAGCCCGGTTCCGTAGTCGTTCGCGCGGCCGCCTCGGAGCGGCCTCGCCGATCAGTCCTGACGAGCTGGCTATCGCACCACGCGATGACGGAGGTAGACGACGCCCGAGCCGAAGGTGCGCGTCTCGACGAGCTCGAGGTCCACGCGGCGATCGCGCCGGGGAAAGAACGGCGTCCCGCCGCCGACCAGCACCGGGTAGGCCATGGCCCGGTACTCGTCGATGAGGTCCATCGCAGCCGCCTCGGCGGCGAGCGTCGCGCCACCGATCGCGATCTCGCCCTCGCCGGGCTCGGCTCGCAAGCGCACGATCTCCTGAGCGAGGCTCCCGGTGGCCAGGCGGGCATTGCCCCGGACCGCCGACAGCGTGGTCGAGAACACCACCTTCGGGAGGGGCCTCCACAGCGCGGCCCACTCCCGCTCCGCGTCGTCGAGTGCCGGCTCCTGGTCGGCGGCCTCCCAGAACAGCATCGTCTCGTACAGGCGTCGTCCCAGCAGGTGAACGCCGACCCCCCGGATGTCGTCGATCCAGAAGCGGAAGACCTCCCCGTCGGGCGCCGTCCAGTCGAAGCGGCCGTCCGGCCCGACGATATAGCCGTCGAGCGACACGCCCATCGAGTAGGTCACGCTGCGCACTCGATCCCTCCCTGGTGACGGCGTCGACGATACGACGGCCGGGCCCCGCAGGACACGCCTCCCGCGCCTGACGAGGCGTTTCCGACGGCCCGGGTGCTCGTGCGCCGACCGGCCGAATCGTGACGAGCCGCCCGCGCCGGTACCATTGGCCTCCCGATGCCCATCGCTGCGAACGACTTCGTGCACCTCCATACGCACTCGGAGTTCAGCCTGCTCGACGGGCTGGGACGGATCCCGGACCTCGTCGACGAGGCCGGCGTCCAGGGCTTCGACAGCCTCGGGATCACCGATCACGGGGCCCTGTACGGGGCCGTGGCCTTCTACCAGGCGGCGAGGAACAAGGGCATCAAGCCGATCATCGGCGTTGAGACCTACGTCGCCCGACGGTCGATGACCGACAAGGAGGGCAAGGCCGACGCCCAGCCCTTCCACCTCATCCTCCTGGCCAGCGACATGACCGGCTACCGGAACCTCTGCCGGCTGGTGACCGACGCCCACATCGACGGCTATTACTACAAGCCCCGGATCGACCGGGAGCACCTGGCGAAGCACAGCGAGGGACTCATCGGCCTCTCGGCCTGCCTCAACGGCGAGGTCTCGCGAGCCCTGGAGGTCGACGACTGGGACCTCGCCAAGGTCCTGGCGGGCGAGTACGGCGAGATCTTCGGCAAGGACCGCTTCTTCCTCGAGCTCCAGGACCACGGCCTGCCCGAGCAGCAGCGCCTGAACGAGCAGCTCCTGCGCCTCGCTCCCGAGACCGGCCTGCCGCTTGTGGTGACCAACGACCTCCACTACGTCCACCGGCGACAGGCGCCGGCCCACGACGTCCTCCTCTGCGTCGGCACGGGCAACAACCTGGACACGCCCGGCCGCATGAAGTTCGAGTCGGACAACTTCTACCTGAAGTCGGCGGCGGAGATGGCGGCGCTCTTCCCGGAGCAGCGCGGGGCGCTCCTCAACACGAGACGGATCGCCGAGATGTGCGACCTGCAGCTGCCCCTCGGCGAGACCCGCATCCCGCACTTCCCGGTGCCCGAGGGCGAGACGCCCGCCTCGTGGCTCCGCTCGGAGTGCGAGCGCGGCCTGGCCTGGCGGTACGGGACCGTCACGCCGGAGCTCCAGGCCCGCCTGGAC
This sequence comes from Chloroflexota bacterium, assembly GCA_016200675.1. Classification (GTDB taxonomy): domain Bacteria; phylum Chloroflexota; class Limnocylindria; order Limnocylindrales; family CSP1-4; genus UBA5189. Next base: position 16,487 of record JACQEH010000154.1, read on the forward strand.
TACGAGCTCGGGGTCATCACCTCGATGGGCTACGCGGGCTACTTCCTCATCGTCGCCGACTTCATCCGCTTCGCCCGCGAGCAGGGCATCCAGACGACCTGCCGGGGGAGCGCGCCCGGCTCGATCGTGACCTACACCCTCGGCATCACGCCGGTCGACCCGATCGCCTACGGCCTGCCCTTCGAGCGGTTCCTCAACCCCGACCGGGTGACGATGCCGGACATCGACGTCGACTTCCAGGACGACCGCCGGGACGAGGTCATCGCCTACGTCTCGAGGAAGTACGGCACCGACCACGTCGCCCAGATCATCACCTTCGGGACGATGCTCGCCCGGGCCGCGATCCGCGACGTCGGCCGCGTCCTGGGCCACTCCTACGGCGACGTCGACCGCATCGCCAAGGCGGTCCCGAACCAGCTCGGGATCAGGCTCGAGGAAGCGCTCGAGATCAGCCCCCAGCTGCGGGAGCAGTACGACGGCGAGGAAGGCGTGAAGCGGGTCATCGACTTCGCGAGACAGCTCGAGGGCGTGGCCCGCAACGCCTCGACCCACGCCGCCGGCGTCGTGATCAGCCGCGAGCCCCTGACGGAGCTGATGCCGCTCCAGAAGGCCACCAACTCCGAATCGCTCATGACCCAGTACGAGATGCACGCCATCGAGGCGCTGGGCCTTCTGAAGTTCGACTTCCTGGGCCTCTCGAACCTGACGATCCTCAAGAACGCCGTCGACACGGTGAAAGCCCACCGGAACATCGACATCGACCTCGACCACATCCCGCTCGACGATGCCGCCACGTTCGAGCTCCTCGCCTCGGGCGAGACGACGGGCATCTTCCAGCTCGAGTCGGCGGGCATGCGGCGCTACGTCCGGGACCTCCGTCCATCCTCGGTCTTCGACCTGGCCGCGATGGTCGCCCTCTACCGGCCGGGCCCCATGGACAACATCCCGGCCTACATCCGGCGCAAGCACGGCCAGGAGCCGGTCACCTATCTCCACCCCCTCCTCGAGCCATTCCTCGAGCGGACCTACGGGATCTTCGTCTACCAGGAAGACATCATGGCCGCGGCCATCGCCCTGGGCGGCTTCACCGGCCCCGAGGCGGACACCCTGGGCTATGCGATCCGCAAGAAGAAGTCCTCGGTCCTGCGGGCCCAGAAGGAGAAGTTCGTCTCCCAGGCCGCCGAACGGGGCGTGCCGGCCCAGACGATCGACGCGGTCTTCAAGGCCTTCGAGCCGTTCGAGCGCTACGGCTTCAACAAGGCCCACGCCACGTGCTACGGCCTGATCGCCTACCAGACGGCCTATCTCAAGGCGAACTACACGGTCGAGTACATGACCAGTGTCCTGTCGGCCTTCCGAAGCTCCGAGGAGAAGGTCGCGGCCGCGGTCGCCGAGTGCCGTCGCCTCGGGATCGAGGTCCGGCCGCCGGATGTCCACCGGAGCCAGGTCGAGTTCACGGTCGAGGGCGACGCGATCCGGTTCGGGCTGCTGGCGGTCAAGAACGTCGGGCAGGGGGCGATCGAGTCGATCATCGCCGCCCGCCAGGCGGACGGCGACTTCCGCTCGCTGACGGACTTCTGCACCCGGATCGATCTCCGCCTCGGGAACCGCAAGGTCCTCGAGTCGCTGGCCAAGGTCGGGGCGCTCAACGCCTTCGGCCACCCCGCCCAGATCCTCGAGGGCCTCGACGACGCCACCGCCGCGGCCCAGGCGACGCAGCGCGACCGGATCACCGGCCAGACGTCGCTCTTCGACATGGGGGCCACCGACGCCGCCGCCCTGGAGCGGCCCCTGCCGGCGACGCCCGAGGCGCCGTCGCGGGAGCGCCTCCGCTGGGAGAAGGAGCTGCTCGGCCTGTACCTCTCCGAGCATCCGATGGGCGAGGTCGCCGATCGGGTCGGCGACTACGTGACCGCCTACTCGGGCGACCTCAAGTCGGACGAGACCCTCGACGGCCAACGGCTCGTCCTGGGCGGCATCGTCGTGGGGTCGCGGACGGTCGTGACCCGGGCCCGCTCGACCATGGCGGTGGTGACCCTCGAGGACCTCCAAGGCTCGATCGAGGTCGTCGTCTTCCCGAAGCTCTACGACACCACGGCCCCGATCTGGGCGGAGGGCTCGATCCTTCTCGTTGCCGGGCGGGTCGACCATCGGGGTGAGGACGTCTCGCTCCTCGCCGATCTCGTCGTGTCCTGGGACGAGGCCGTGCTGAAAGGGCCCGAGGCGTTCGCGCGCGACGTGGCAGCCGGCGACCGCGGGAGCTTCCGGCGACGCCAGTCACCGTCGGGCCAGGCGGGCCCGGCCGAGGGACAGGGCGGGTACCGCAATGGAAACGGGAACCCGCGGAATGACCCATCCGAGGCGCCAGGGCGCCCGACCGCGGCCGCTGCCGCGGCTCCGTCGACGTCCGCCGCCGCGCCTGCGGTCCCGCACGGTGGCCCGGGCCTCCCGACCCGTCGGGCCGGCGTGCCCTACGTTTCGCCGCTGCGGGCCGACGCCGCCGGGGTGACCCAGCTCCCGTCGATCGCCCCGGCCGAACCGATTCCAACGTATCCGGCCGCGGCGGGCACGGCCGGCCGGCCAGGCGACCGCGACGACGAGCCAGCGCTCCCGGACGAGGCACGGGCGATTGAGGCGGCCGCGGCATCGGCCGACACGGCGCCGATCGACGGAGCTGCGGCCGGCCGCATCCTCCACGTCCGCTTCGGCGGCGCACCCGCCGACCAGCTGGTCAGGGCGATGGAGACCTTCCGCCAGCTCGTCCGCGAGCGGCCTGGCGAGACGCGCGTGGTGGTCCACGTGCCGGCACCGGGTGGCTCGGCCCTGCCGATGGAGCTGAAGCAGACGGTCGCCTACGACCCCGAGCTGCTCGCGGAGGTCCAGCGCCGGCTCGGGGCGGGCATCGCCCAGGTGTCGCTGGCCTGAGCCCGCGGAGGCGCGCCTAGCGCTTCGCCAACCGCCGCGCGGCGCGGATCGCGCTGAACTTGTCGACGTAGGCCTCGCGGATGGCGTTGAGCGTCGGGCGGTCCATGCCGATCTCGTGGGCGATCTCGTTGATCGCGGCCGCCTCGTCGTTGCTGATCTCGTCGTCGGCCGCACCGACCGCGAAGGCCGAGCGGACGACCGCGGCCTTTTCCTCGTCGCTGGCGAAGCCGGCGAACTCGCGGGTCACGAGGAAGTCCTCGGTCCCGAACTTGGCCCGGGCCTGGAACTTCGCGATCTCGACGACGAGGACGGCCTGCGCCTTGTCGAGGCCGCCGAGCTCAACGAGCGCCGACTCCATGACCGCGGTCTCGCTCTCACTGATATCGAGGTCCGCGTTCGCAGCGCGAGCGAGGATGTAGGCGAAGGCGGCAAGGTGGCGAGCCTGTTC
>JACQEH010000155.1 GCA_016200675.1 Chloroflexota bacterium
GCGGGCGGCGAGCACCTCGCGGAGGCCGAGCGCGGCACCCAAGGTGTCCGCATCGGGGTTCTCGTGACTGACGATCAGGACGTCGCGCGCCGTGCTCAAGGAGGCCACTAGCCGCGCCGGAACGGCGGCGAGCCACGGGTCGAGCCGGATCGTCACGCCCCTCGCCTCCCCTTGCGCGGCTTGGGCCCGGCGGTGCCAGATCGCGGTGGGCCGCCGCGTCCATCACTGCCGCCTGTCCGTCGCGTGCCACCTCGGAACCGCCGACCGTGCCGGCTCCCTGCGTCCGGTTCGGCCGGTTCCGTGCTCGCGAGCAGCTCGGGATCCGGCGCGTCCCCCTCGTGGGGCAGTCGCGCCACGGGCGTCGGCAGGCTGTCCTCCGTGACGGGTAGGTCGGCCGGGTCCGTACCCGCCTCCAGCTCGTTCAGGAGGTGGAGGACCCGGGAGCCCCGCTCCAGGGTGTCGTCGGCCCGGACATGCAGCTCCGGGATGCGCCGGATCCGGAGCCGACCGCCCAACTCATGTCGGATGAAGGGCATGGCGTGGGCCAGGGAGGTGAGGGCGGCGTCCCGCTCGGCGGCCGAGCCGATGACGCTCACCCAGACCTTGGCATGCCGAAGGTCCGGCGTCGTCTCGACGTCGGTGATCGTGACGAACCCGATCCGTGGATCGGCGATCTCCCGGGCGATGACGGCCCCGATCTCCTGCCGCAGCAGCTCATCGACGCGCTTCGTGCGTTCGCTCATGAAGCGTCCGAGCCGGTCTCTGGGATGCACGGTGTTGGGAGCTCAGCCCCCGAGCCAGTCGCGAGGATGCCCGGCGGAGAGGCGAAGGCGCCGGGGAGGACCGGAGCGAGCGCACTCGAAGGTGCGTGAGCGAGGACCGCAGCCGGCAACGCACGCATCGCCGTCGGGCACCGAGCCCCTGATGCGTGAGCGAGCACCGCAGGCGACAACGCACGCATGGACGTCGGGCGCCGAGCCCCTAGTTCGTGAGCGAACGGCTCACGGACTGCGTAGTGAAGCACTCGATGATGTCGCCTTCCTCGAGGTCGTGGAAGCCGGCCAGCCCGATGCCGCACTCGAAGCCCTGGGCCACCTCGCGGACGTCGTCCCGGAAGCGGCGCAGCGACTCGATCCTGTCGGTCGCCACGATCTTGCCGCCCCGCCACACGCGGGCGCCGCCCTTGACCATCCGGCCGTCGGTCACGTAGGAGCCCGCGATGACGGTCGTCTTGCCGACCTTGATCAGCTTGCGGACCTCGGCCCGGCCTTCGACGACCTCCACCAGCTCCGGCTCGAGCAGGCCACCGAGGGCCTTCTCGATGTCGTCGGTCAGCTGGTAGATGATGTCGTACATCCGGACGTCGACCTTCTCGGTCTCCGCCGCCCGGCGGGCCGTGTCGGTGATCTTGGTGCTGAAGCCCACGACGATGGCATTCGAGGCCGACGCGAGCAGGATGTCGTTGTCGGTGATCTCGCCCGCACCCTCGTGGAGGATGTTGATCTTCACCTCGTCCGTGGCCAGCTGGCCGAGGGCGTGGGTGATGGCGCCGAGCGAGCCGGACACGTCGGCCTTGAGGATGATCCGGAGCTCCTTGGCCTGGCCCGCCTGGATCTGCTTGTAGAGGTCTTCCAGGGTGGCCCGGCCGCTCCCCTCCCCGCCCTTGGCCGCGAGCTGCGCATGACGCGCCTCGACCATGGTCCGGGCTTCCTTCTCGTCGGCCACGACGCGCAGAATGTCGCCCGCCTCGGGCACCTCGGACAGGCCGAGGACGACGGCCGCGGTGGCGGGACCGGCCTTGGGGATCCGCTTGCCGCGATCGTTCTCAAGGGCCCTGACGCGGCCATAGGTCTCGCCGACGACGATGACGTCGCCGACGCGGAGGGTGCCGGTCTGGACGAGCGCCGTGGCGACGGCGCCGCGGGTGCGATCCATGCGGGCTTCGACGATCGTGCCGATCGCGGACCGCTTGGGGTTGGCCTTGAGATCCTGGAGGTCGGCCACGAGGAGGACCATGTCGACGAGGTCGTCGAGGCCCAGGCGGCTCTTGGCCGAGACGGGGACGAGCGGGGTGTCGCCGCCGTACTCCTCGACCACCACGCCGGCCTCGGTGAGCTCGGTCTTGACCCGGTCCGGATTGGCATCGGGCTTGTCCATCTTGTTCATCGCGATGATGATCGGGACCTTGGCCGCCTTGGCGTGGCTGATCGCCTCGAGCGTCTGGGGCATGACACCGTCGTCGGCCGCGACCACGACGATCGCGATGTCGGTGACCTTCGCGCCGCGGGCCCGCATGGCCGTGAACGCCTCGTGGCCCGGGGTGTCGAGGAAGACGACGCGCCGGCCGTCCTTCGTGACCTCGCTCGCGCCGATGTGCTGGGTGATGCCGCCCCGCTCGCCGGCCGCAACGGTCGTCGATCGGATGGCGTCGAGGAGGCTCGTCTTGCCGTGGTCGACGTGGCCCATGACGGTCACGATCGGGGCCCGGCTCACGAGGTTGGCGTCGTCGTCCTCGGTGAACAGCTCTTCCTTGGTGGCCTCGGACGGCGTGCCGTCCTCGCCGTCGTCGCCGGACTCGCCGGCGAGCGCGGCCTGCGGCTCGGCGACCTCGTAGCCGAGCTCGGAGGCGACGAGGGCCGCCGTATCGCGGTCGATGAGCTGGTTGATCGTGGCGAAGATGCCGCTCTTGATCAGCTCGCGGATGACATCCGCGGGGTTGACCCCGAAGAGCTCGGCGAGCTCCTTGACGGTGATGGTGGGCGGCAGCTCGACGGCGCCGCGCTCGCGTGGGTCCGCCGTCTGGACGCTCGATGCGGTGAAGGCGCCGTCGCGGCGCGGCGGCTTGCGGGGCCCGCGCCGACCGCGGGTGCCGCTCCTACTCCTGGCCACGGGCTCCTCCTTGGACGTTGAGATCGGGAATGGCCCCGGCGAGCTCATCTCGGAGCGTGGCCGGGAGGGTGGTCTCGAGGGCCCGGCCGAGGGTTCCCCGGACGACGGCGTTGGTGATGCACTCGAGGTCACGACAGACGTACGCGCCCCGGCCGTTGGCACGGCCCGTCGGATCGAGGCGCACCACGCCGAGCGGCGAGCGGACGACCCGCAGCAGGTCCCCCTTCGGACGCGCGGTGCGACAGGCGACGCAGGACCGGGTCGGCGGGCGGCGGGTGGCGGTCGCGGCGGGGGCTACGACGCCACCTCTTCGGTCGTGGCCTTCCGGGCCCGGCTGGGGCGCGCCTTCTTGGGCGCCTCCCCGGGCGCGTCGTCGGCCGAGGCGGCGTCGGTCGGGGTCGCAGAGGCGACCTCGGGCTCGGCCTTGCTGATCTTCGGCTTCGCGACGCGCTTCGGCCTGGCAGGCGCCGCGGCGTCGGCCGCGGCAGGAGTCGACAGCTCCTCCGCAACCACGACCGGCGTTGCCGCGGCGGCCTTCGCCTCCGCGACCGAAACATCGCTCCGAATGTCGATCCGCCAGCCCGTCAGGCGCGCCGCAAGCCGGGCGTTCTGGCCTTCCCGGCCGATGGCCAGCGACAGCATCCGCTCGGGAACGGTCACGTTGGCGATGCGATGCTCCGTGTCGATGTCGACCGAGATGACCTGGGCCGGCGACAGGGCGTTGGCGACGAACTGCGACGGGTCGTCGTTCCAGGGGATGACGTCGATCTTCTCGCCGCCCAGCTCGGCGACCACGGACTGGACCCGCGCGCCGCGCTGGCCGACCGTGGCCCCGACCGGATCGAGGCCGTCCTGGCGTGAGCCCACCGCGACCTTGCTGCGGCTGCCGGCCTCGCGGGCGATGGCCCGGATCTCGACGGTCCCGCTGTGGATCTCCGGAACCTCGAGCTCGAAGAGGCGCTTCAGGAAGCCCTTGTGGGTCCGGCTGACAAAGAGGGCGGGGCCTTTGGGCAAGCGCCGGACCTCCAGGACGAAGGCCTTGACGTTCTGGCCGATGCGGTAGTGCTCGAGCGGCGACTGCTCGGTCGTGGCGAGGATCGCCTCCACGCCCTTCCCGACATCGAGGATGATCGCCCGCGGCTCGACCCGATTGACGGTGCCGGTGATGAGCTCGCCCTCACGGCTGGCGAACTGGTCGTAGACGACGTCGCGCTCCGCTTCGCGGAGGCGCTGGAGGACGACCTGCTTGGCGGTCTGGGCGCCGATCCGGCCGAAGACATCGCCGTCGAGCTGCTCGGTTTCGACGAGCTCGCCGGGGGCCGCGTCGGGTTTGACGGCACGGGCCTCGTCGAGGGTGAACTCGGTCAGCGGGTCCTCCACCTCGGTGACCGCCGTGCGGGCCCGGAAGACACGGATCTTGCCGCTCTCGGCGTCGATCTCGACGTGGATGTCCTCTTCGTTCGCGATCCGACGGTAGGCGGACTGGATGGCGTCCTCGACCGTCCGGATGAGCTGCTCCCGAGGGACCTGCTTCTCGGCGTTGAGCTGGAGGAGGGCGCCGATGAAATCCCGACTCATGGTCGCATCGTCCTCCTTTGCCCTGTGTTCCGCGCCGGTCTGCCGCCGACGAGCCCGGTCTGCCGCCGAAAAAAATACGTGGGGGTCACCCACGTCTACCGAGGCGGCCGAACGTATTAGGCCCGGAGTATACAACGAGGCCCGTTGCACGTCGATCGCCGGTGGCGGGTGGGGATCGGCGGCGGCCCGTGGTGTGGACGGCCAGTGCGGATCGGCGGCGGCCCGTGGTGTGGACGGCCAGTGGGGATCGGCGGCGGCGGCGACGACGCCTGTCGCGCAGCAGTTCGTGCGCTGTCAGGCCCGATGACTGGTGGGTACATCCCGAGAAGGCCCAGCGGCCGGAGGGCCATGACTCGGGGGCATCATTTCGAACTCGCAAGAGCATCCGCACGGGTCGACGTGCATCTTGGAGCACGAATCCCTGCCTGCCGGACATGCGCTGCGGCCCCGGGATCGCCGCCAGGCGCCGGGACCCGTGGTCCGGACTGCATTCGATGACCCGGAGTCATCCCGCGGCGCCGCCACGCTGATCCGGACCGGGACGTGGCGTCCGGACCCCTTGTTCAGACCGAACTCAATGCCCCTGGGTCATCGCGCCATGCCGCTTGATGGATCCGGCCGAGATCCATGGCCCGGAGTCATCCGGCGGTGCAGCAGTCGCGCCGGCCGGTGCCCTCAGGCCCGGACCGGGGCCTCCGGGTCGGGATAGTGGCCTGCCACGTATTCCTCGAGGATGCCGATAAACTCGTCCACCAGGCCCGCACCGCGGAGCGTCCGGTCGAGCCGGCCGTCGATGAACACCGGCGCCACCGGGTCCTCGAACGTCCCGGGCAGGCTGATCCCGATGTCGGCGTGCTTGGACTCGCCCGGCCCGTTGACGACGCAGCCCATCACCGCGACGGTCATGTCCTCGACACCGGGCCGGGTCTCGCGCCACTCGGGCATCCGCTCCCGGAGGTGGGCCTGGATCCGCCCCGCCATCTCCTGGAAGAAGGTCGACGTCGTCCGCCCGCAGCCGGGGCAGGCGCTCACCTGGGGCAGGAAGGAGCGAAGGCCGAGCGACTGGAGGACCTGCTGGGCGACCCTGACCTCCTCCTCGCGCTCGCCGTCGGGAGCCGGCGTGAGGGACACCCGGATCGTGTCGCCGATCCCCTGGTCGAGGAGGATGGAGAGGCCGGCCGTCGAGGCCACGATCCCCTTCATCCCGAGGCCCGCCTCGGTGAGCCCGAGGTGGAGGGGGTAGTCAGAGCGCGCGGCCAGGCGGCGGTAGACGTCCACCAGGTCCCGGACGCGCGAGACCTTGGCCGACAGGATGATCCGGTCGTGACCGAGGCCTGTCTCCTCGGCCAGCTCGGCCGAGCGCATCGCCGACTCGATCATCGCCTCGATCATCACGTCCCGGGAGTCCCGTGGCGACGCCGTCGCGGCATTGGCGTCCATCAGCTGGGTCAGGAGCTGGGGGTCCAGCGAGCCCCAGTTGACCCCGATCCGGACGGGCTTGTCGTGCTCCACCGCGGCCCGGACGATGGTCTGGAAGTTCTCGTCGTGGCGCTTGCCGCCGACATTGCCGGGATTGATCCGGTACTTGGCCAGCCCCGCCGCCATCGCCGGGTACTCCACCAGGAGCTGGTGGCCGTTGTAGTGGAAGTCGCCGATCACGGGCACCGCAACACCGAGGTCGGCGAGCCTGCGCAGCATCTCGGGCACGGCGGCGGCCGCGGCATCCGTATTGACGGTCACGCGCACGAGCTGGCTGCCCGCATGGGCGAGGCGGGCGACCTGGATGGCGGTCGCATCCGGATCGGCCGTGTCCGTGTTGGTCATCGACTGGACGACGACCGGTTGGGCGCTCCCCACGAGCACCCCACCGACGTCGACGGAGACCGTCGGACGGCGCCGGGGCCGAAGCTCGTCGGGCGAGCTCATCCGCCGGCCAACCCGCGGGCGATATCGAAGCCGGTGACCCGTAGAGGGTCACGATCGGGCCGAGGCTCCAGAAGACATCGCCGATCTGGGTCGCGATGCCGATCGGGCCCGAGGCCGGCGGCGGTTCCGTGGGACGGCTGACGATCGCCGTCGCCAGCTGCCCCACGCCGTCCACGATGAGGGCCATCGCCGACCTCGTCCGATCGATGCCGAGGCCGACGGCCTGGCCGAACGGGTAGTTGATCCGATCCGGGGTCACCCGTCCCTCCAGCGGGAAGGTGTTGGCCTTGCCGATCCCGAGGGCACCCTTGCCAGCTGCGACGTCCGAAGCGGGCCGGAGGGTGGCGGAGAGCTGTACGACGCCGCCGTTCCGGCGGACGGTGAGGGCCACCGTCCGGCCGGCGCTGGCATGGAGGTCGTCGAGGATCGACCCGGGCCCGAACGCCCCGAATGCCCGCCCGTCGACCCGCTCGATGACGTCGCCCACGCGGACGCCGGCGATCTCGGCCGGCGATCCGGGGTCGACGTACGGCACGTAGACGCCTGCCGCGGGATCGCCGACGAGGGCGATGGCGGTGAAGATCGTCGCCGCCAGGATGACGTTCATGGCCACGCCTGCGACGAGGACCAGGAGCTGCTTCGGAAGGCCCTGGGCTGCGAAGGATCGCGGATCCGCGGCCGGGCCGCCGTCCTCGCCCTCGAGTTTGACGAAGCCGCCGATCGGCAGCCAGTTGAGGGTGTAGACCGTCTCGCCGCGGTTGCCGATGACCTTGGCCCGCGGCGGAAACCCGATCCCGAACTCCAGGACGCGGATCCGGAAGAGCTTGGCGACGACGAAGTGGCCGAGCTCGTGGATGACCACGAGGGAGCCCAGGATCCCGAAGAACAGGATGATCGTGACCGCCGTGCGCAGGATCTCGCTCATGGGACCGGACCCGAGGCGTACGTCCCCTGGATCTCCCGGTCGAGGGCCACCAGGTCGGCAACCGACGGCGGCGTCCCGCTCCGACGCCCGAAGCGCTCCACCGCCGCTCCGAGGAGCCGCGGGATGCCCGGGAAGTCGAGGGTCCCGGCAAGGAACCGGCCCACGGCCATCTCGTCGGCGGCGATGAGCGATGCGGTCGCCCAGGGCCCCATGCGGCCCGCGTCGCGCGCGATCCGCAGGCAGGGGAAGCGCTCGAGGTCCGGGGCGCGGAAGTCGAGGCGCCCGATCTCCACGAGGTCCGGCGCGGCTGCCGGCGATGGTCGCCGGTCGGGGTGCGTGAGGGCGTACTGGATCGGCAGGCGCATGTCCGGGGTGCCCAGCTGGGCCTTGAGGGAGCCGTCGACGAACTGGACGGCGGAGTGGACCACCGACTGCGGGTGGATCACGACATCGATCGCGTCGTAGCCGACATCGTACAGCCAGTGGGCCTCCACAACCTCCAGGCCCTTGTTGGCCAGGGTCGCGCTGTCGATCGTGATCTTGGCACCCATCGACCACGTCGGATGGCGGAGCGCCTGGGCGGGCGTCACCGACGCCAGCTCCTCGGCCGGGAGGTCCAGGAACGGCCCGCCCGATGCGGTCAGGACGAGCCGGGCGATGGAGCCCGCCGGCTCGCCCACGAGGCACTGCCAGATCGCCGAGTGCTCGGAGTCGATGGGCCGGATCCAGCCCAGGGCGCTCCCCAGGGGGTCCGCCGGCGAGGCCGCCGCTCGCACGGCGGCGAGGGCCCGTGCCCGGGGCATGACGAGGTGGCCGCCGGCGACGAGCGTCTCCTTGTTCGCCGTCGCGACCGGCGTCCCGGCATCGAGTGCTGCGAGGACCGGGCCGAGGCTCACCATGCCGCCCGTGCCGACGATCAGGAGGTCGAGGTCGGCCCGTGCCGCCAGCGCCACCATGGCCTCGTCGCCAGCCTCGACGAGGGTGCCGGCCGGCAGGTCCCCGAGGGCGGCCCGATCCGCGCCTGCGGCGACGACGACGACGGCCGGCCGCAGCAGCCGAGCCTGGTCGCCCAGCAGCCCGGTGTTCCGTCCCCCGCCGAGCCAGACGACCTCGAACCGCGGGTCGCGGGCGAG
>JACQEH010000156.1 GCA_016200675.1 Chloroflexota bacterium
ATCGTCGGTCCGGCGACGATCGCGGTCGTCGGTGGGCGGATCCTGAACACCCATCCCTCGCTCCTGCCGGCCTTTCCCGGCGGCCACGCCGTCCGCGATGCGCTGGCCCACGGCGTTGCCGTGACGGGTTGCACGATCCACCTCGTCGACGCGACCCTCGACGGTGGCCCGATCGTCGCCCAGGAGGCCGTCCCGATCCTCGCGACCGACGACGAGGCGGCCCTCCATGAGCGCATCCGGGCCGTGGAGCACCGGCTCCTGCCGCGGGCCGTCGCCGATCTGGCGGCCGGAGCGCTGCATCTCGACGGCCGGCGCCTGACGCTCGATGCGGCCCGTGCCGCCGACGTCGTGCCCGTGCCGCGACGGGCGCTCCTGTCTGTCTCAGACAAGACGGGCCTCGCCGATGTCGGCCGCGGGCTGGTGACCCTCGGCTTCGAGCTGGTGTCGACCGGCGGTACCGCACGGGCGCTTCGCGACGCCGGGCTGCCCGTGACGGACGTGGCCGCGGTCACCGGCGTTCCCGAGATGCTCGACGGGCGCGTCAAGACGCTCCACCCGCGCATCCACGCCGGGATCCTGGTGGACCGCCGGCTGGCCGCCCATCGCGAGGCGCTGGCGGCGGCCGCCATCGCGCCATTTGAGGTGGTCGTGGTCAACCTCTACCCGTTCGCGGCCGCTGCCGATCGCCCGGGGATCAGCCTCGACGAGCTCGTCGAGGAGATCGACATCGGGGGCCCGTCGATGGTCCGGGCCGCGGCGAAGAACCATGCCAGCGTCGCAATCGTGACCTCGCCCGACCGGTACGGCGAGGTGCTCGACGAGTTCGACCGCGTGGCTCCTGCGCCGCTGCCGGAGGGCCTCCGCGCCGCGCTCGCCGTCGAAGCCTTCCGGCATACCGCCGCCTACGACGCCCGCATCGCGGCCGAGCTGCCGGTCAGGATGGCGTCGGCGGGCGTCGACCTGCCGGACTCGCCGGGCCTTCCCGGAGCCACTGATCCGTACCCGCCCAAGCACACGAACGCGTGTGGCGCGGCTGAGCGGGCGACGCTCCTCGCGGCCTGGGAGGCCGCCCTGGCCGGCGACCCGGTGTCGGCGTTCGGCGGCGTGGTGGCGCTCACGGGCGAGGTCGACCGGGCGGTCGCCGAGCGCCTCGCCTCGATCTTCCTCGAGGTCGTCGTCGCCCCCGGCTTCGATGGCGGAGCGCTCGAGGTCCTCGCCGCCAGGCCCAACCTGCGCCTGCTCCGGGACACGACCCTCGGCTCCGACGTCCCGCCACCACCGCCCTCGCCCCGGGCGAGCCTGCGGACGGCCGGCGGTGCCGTCCTCGTCACGGCGCCCGACGCCCTCCCCGACGAGCCGGTGTCGTGGACGGTCGCCACGCGGCGGCGGCCGTCGGCCGCGGAGCGCGCGGACCTTGACCTTGCCTGGCGCCTCGCCCGGGGGGTCTCCTCGAACGCGATCGTCCTCGTGCGGGACGGTGCGCTGATCGGGATGGGCTCGGGCCAGGTGTCGCGGGTCGATGCCGCCCGGCAGGCCGTGGAGAAGGCCCGCCGATTCGCCGGAGTGGAGGCGCTCGGCGGCGCCTCGTGTGGCTCCGACGCGTTCTTCCCGTTCCCCGACGCCGTCGAGACCTGCCTCGAGGCGGGCGTCACCGCCTTTGTCCAGCCCGGCGGCTCGATCCGCGACGCCGACGTGATCGCCGCGGCCGACGCCGCGAGTGCCACGATGCTTGTCACGGGGGTTCGCCACTTCCGGCACTGAGGGCCGTCGGAGGCGTCGTGGTCTCGCCGGCACCGACCGTGCCGAACCGAGTGCAGACGCGCCGGCGGCCGGGTTCGGCTCCACCGGATTGCCCCCACCACTCACCGGGTAGATACCGGTAGCTTGACGTGCGTGACCAGGGCCGACGGCCGCCGCCCGCCGTGGCGCGGCTCCGGCGATGCATCGGGTGAATGAGCTCAACCGACGTGCCCTCCCGCGACGCCGACTTCATGCATCGGGCGGTTGAGGTGTCCTTCACCACGCGGGTCGTGCATCAACTGGGCCCGAGCGGGCCAGGATCGGGCATGGATCGGCTCATCGAGGACTCGTTCATTCATCAGGTGCATGAGGACCGGCTCCGCGCGTCGGAGCGACCCTGGGCCCGAGCGCCGAGACAGCCCCGAGCGTCGGGACGTCCGCCGCGCGTCGGTGTGCTCCCGGAACGTCGAGACCGCCCGGAGCGTCGAGACGGCGCGGGACGCATCCCTCGTGGCCCAGCCGCTATGATCCGGCCCGTGTCGCACGGGAGCCCCATGGTGATGCCCGGGCGGCCACGGACGAGGGCCGGCGCCTGATCTCGACCCCGAGATCGGCCGGCCGATCCGCCCGGCGGCCGCCAGCGTCCTCCTGCCGATCGATCGATCGGCCTCGCCCCGCCGCCATGCGGCGCCCCGAGGTGCCACTCCGATGACCGACCGACCCCGCTTCTACCTCACGACCGCCATCGCCTATGCCAACAACAAGCCCGGCCTCCACACCCTCTACGAGGTCATCGGCGCCGACGTCATCGCCCGCTGGCACCGGATGAAGGGCGACGACACCCGCTTCCTGACCGGGACGGACGAGCACTCGATCAACATCGCCCAGAGCGCGCTGGACGAGGGGCGCACGGCGAAGGCGTTCGTCGACGAAAAGGGCGGGTACTTCAAGCGAGCCGAGGATGCCCTGGCCATCAGCCCCGACCGGTTCATCCGGACGACCGATCCGGACCACGTGGCGTCGGCCCAGGAGATGGTCCGCCGGGCCTACGCCAACGGCGACATCTATCTCGGCGCCTACGAGGGCTGGTACTGCCCGAACGAGGGCTTCCTCAACGCAACCGACGTTCATGAGACCGCCCGGGGCACGATCTGCCCGAACCACCCCGAGGTTCCGCTCCAGTGGCTGAAGGAAAAGAACTGGTTCTTCCGCCTCTCGGCGTACCAGGAGCGTCTCGAGCGCCACTTCGCGGAGCGTCCCGACTTCGTTCAGCCGGGCTACCGCCGAAACGAGATGCTCGGCTTCGTCCGCGGCGGCCTGCAGGATTTCTCGATCAGCCGGGAGAAGACGCCCGGGGGCTGGGGCATCCCGTTCCCCATCGCGGAGAACGGTGAATCGGCCCTCCGCGAGGACGGCAGCTGGGATCCCGAGTCGGGCGTGATCTACGTCTGGTTCGATGCTCTCATCAACTACATCACCGGGGCCGGGTTCCCGGCCGACCCCGACGCCTTCGCGAAGTGGTGGCCGGCCGACCTCCACGTCATCGGCAAGGACATCGCCCGCTTCCACACGATCTTCTGGCCGGCGATGCTCTGGAGTGCCGGCCTCGAGGCGCCCCGGAAGGTGTGGATCCACGGCTGGCTGCTGGCCGCGGGCGGCGAGCGGATGAGCAAGAGCCGCGGCAACTTCCTCGACCCTGACGACTTCGTCGCCGCCTTCGGCAGCGACGGCGCGCGCTACGTGACGCTTCGCGAGGTGCCCTTCGACAGGGATGCGGAGGTGAGCTGGGACAGCTTTGTCCGGCGCTACAACGCGGACCTCGCCAACGACTTCGGGAATCTCGTGAACCGGACCGTCTCGATGGCGGGTCGCTACCTCGGCGGCGAGCGCCCGGCCCCGGCGACCGATGGCGGGCCGTCCGTCCTCGGCGCGGCCTGGGGTGCGACGCTCCCGACCTTCATCGAGCGACTCGAAGCCTGCGAGTTGCACGACGCCCTGGCAGCCCTCTGGGAGTTCGTCGGAGCGGCCAACCGATTCGTCGACGCCGAGCAGCCGTGGGTGCTGGCAAAGGCCGCCAAGGCGGGCGACCTCGAGGCCGCGGTCCGGCTCCGGGGGACGCTCGGCGACCTCGTCGAGGCCTGTCGCCTCCTGGGACTCGCCGTCGCCCCGGTCATGCCCCACACGGCGCCCCGGGTCCTGGCCCAGCTCGGGTTCGCGTACGCCTACGGGGCGGACGGCACGGCTGGCCCGGTGATCCTCGACGCTCTTCGCTGGGGCGCCCGAGCGGACGAGCCGGGGACCCTGGCCGCGCCGGAGCCGCTCTTCCCGCGCCTCGAGGTCGAATCCGCCGTAGGCTGATCGTCGAAACCGCGAGGGAACCGACCACGGCGTCGGAGTACCAGGATGGAGGACGTCCCATGGCGCACGGCAACATCAACCACGTCGAATTCCCGGCCGACGACCCGGAGCGGGCGATGCGCTTCTACTCGGCCGTCGCCGGGTGGTCGTTCGGCGAGCAGCCCGGCATGCCCGGCTACCACCTCTTCCAGTCCGGCGAAGGCTACGGCGGGGCGGTCGGCAAGCGCGGCGTGAGCGTCGGCCCGACGCTCCGGCTGTACATCCACGTCGCGTCGGTCGCCGATGCCCTGGCAGCCTCCAGCGCGAACGGCGGGACGACGGTCGAGTCGAAGACGGACATCCCGGGTTGGGGCTGGTTCGCGGTCGTCAACGATCCCGAGGGCAATCAGATCGGGCTCTTCGAGGCCGCGCCCCGCGACTGACGCCGCGGCGGTCGACGCAGCAGCGGGCGCAACGGGCCCACAATCGGGTCCGATGCGCCTCATCGACAGCCACTGCCACCTCCAGGCCGACCGGTTCGCGAACGACGCCGACGCGGTGATCGGGGCCGCCCGGGCGGCGGGGGTCGAGCGCATGCTCGTGCCGGGCTGGAACGCCTGGTCGTCGACGGCCGCGGTCGCCCTCGTCCGGCGCCACGGGTGGCTCGATGCGGCGGTCGGCGTCCATCCGCACGACGCCGCGAAGGTGACGGATACGGAGTTGGCAGGGCTCGTCGTCGAGGCCGGCGACCCGCGGGTCGTGGCCATCGGCGAGACCGGGCTCGACTTCGACCGCGCCTTCTCACCGATCCATGATCAGCTCGTGAACCTGCGCCGGAACCTCCGGCTGGCCGTCGAGACGGACAAGCCGGCGATCCTCCATTGCCGCTCGAGAGCGGGGGAGCGGGACGCCCAGGAGGCGCTCCTGGCCGAGGTCCGGGCGATGCCCGGGGTTCGGGTCGTCATCCACTCCTTCAGCGGCCCGTCCGACTACGCCGCCGCCATGCTCGATCTCGGGGCCGCGATCTCGATCTCGGGCCTCGCCTTCCGAGCGGGCGAGGAGGCCACGGCCGGCGTCGCGGCGGTGACCCCCGCCGACCGACTCCTCGTGGAGACCGACGCCCCGTTCCTCAGCCCGCCCGGCGGCCCGCGCGGCCGCAACGAACCCGCCGCCGTCCGGATCACCGCGGCCTGGGTCGCGAGGGTCCGCGGGGTGGATGCGAGCGATGCCACCGCGTCCGACCGGTTCGGCGACGACCTCGTCGCGGCCTATGACGGGCTGTTCCGGAGCAGGTGGGAACGATGACCGGGGCGGCGGCGCGATTCCGCCCGGCCGCTCCGCGCGCACGCTCGCCCAGGCGCCCTGCGCCATTCCACATGCCCCGCCGTCCCATCGCGTCATGCGGGATGCCATGACGCGAGGACATCGTTTCCGGCCCGAGGGTCGCCACGCGGCGCCGATCACGCGAGACCCATGCCTGGCTGACATCGAGTCCCTTTCGAACGGCACCAGCACGTCACGACCTGCGCCCCGTGCAAGCACTACGGGGCAGGACTGATGACGACCAGTCATCGCGCGCGACTCCGGAAGAGCCCCCACGCACAACACGGAGGCGCCCGGGCCCCCACTCGGGAGGCGCCCAGGCCCGCCACTCGCAAGGCGCCCGGGCTCGCCACTCGGGAGGCGCCCGCGCCCGCTTCGACAGCGGTCCTGCGACACGCTTCGACAGCGGTCCTTGACAGCCTCGCCGGAGCGTCCCTACACTGCTAGCACTCTCACCCCGAGAGTGCTAATCGACGAGGAGTGGCGGTCGGACACCGGGCCCGAAGAACGGGCGGCAGGGTTCCAGGCCAACTCCCTCGATCGGCACCAATGGATCGTCTTCGGGTCGATCTCGGGTCGCGCCCAGGCGCGGCACGGACGGGCCCGTAACCAAGGTTCGACGGCCATGGCCGTCACAGGAGGGAAGCACGTTGGCTAAAGCCACTGCCTCGAAGAATCTTCGCCCGCTGGGTGATCGCGTCGTCGTCAGGCCGAGCGCCCGCGAGGAGATGACCAAGAGCGGCATCGTCCTCCCGGACACCGCCAAGGAGAAGCCCCAGGAGGGCGAGATCCTCGCAGCGGGTCCCGGTCGCGTGCTCGACGACGGCAAGCGCGAGCCGATGGACGTCAAGGTGGGCCAGAAGGTCCTCTACGGGAAGTACGCCGGCACCGAGTTCAAGGTCGACGGCGAAGACCTCCTGATCGTCAGCCAGAAGGACATCCTCGCGATCGTCGAGGACTGACGCCGGGCCGGCACCCGCCAGCCCGGACGACGACCTCGCATCGCCCCCACAGCCCCGGAGGACATTCAAATTGGCCAAGCAGCTCATCTTCGACGAGACCGCCCGTCGCTCGCCCAAGCGGGGCATCGACCGCCTCGCCGACGCGGTCAAGGTCACCATCGGCCCGAAGGGCCGGAACGTGGTCCTCGACAAGAAGTTCGGTTCCCCCACGATCACCAATGACGGCGTCACGATCGCTCGCGACATCGAGCTCGACGACCCGTTCGAGAACATGGGCGCGCAGCTCCTCAAGGAGGTCGCGACCAAGACCGACGACGTCGCCGGCGACGGCACGACCACCGCGGTCGTCCTCGGCCAGGCGATGGTCGCCGAGGGCCTCCGCGTCGTGACCGCGGGCGCCAACCCGATGGTCATCAAGCACGGCATCGAGGTCGCCGTCCAGGCAGTCGTCGACGAGATCAAGCGGACCTCCCGCCCGGTCAACTCGCGCGAGCAGATCTCGGCCGTAGCCGCCATCAGCGCCGCGGATCCGGAAGTCGGCGAGATCATCGCCGAGGTCATGGACAAGGTCGGCAAGGACGGTGTCATCACCGTCGAGGAAGGGCAGTCGCTCGGCCTCGAGAAGGAGTACACCGAGGGCATGCAGTTCGACCGAGGCTACCTCTCGGCCTACTTCGTGACCAACGCCGACCGCATGGAGACCGTCCTCGAGAACCCGGTCATCCTCATCACGGACAAGAAGATCTCGAGCGTCCAGGACATGCTCCCGGCCCTCGAGAAGGGCGTCCAGCTCGGCCGCCCGATCCTCATCATCGCCGAGGATGTCGACGGCGAGGCCCTCGCCACGCTCGTCGTGAACAAGCTCCGCGGCACGGTCTCGGTCCTGGCCGTCAAGGCCCCGGGCTTCGGCGATCGGCGCAAGGAGATGCTCCGCGACATCGCCATCCTGACCGGTGGCACCGTCATCTCCGAGGAGATCGGCCGCAAGCTCGACTCCGTCACCGCCGATGACCTGGGCAAGGCCCGCCGCGTCGTGGCCACCAAGGACGACACCACCATCGTCGACGGCGATGGCAGCCCCGACCAGATCAAAGGTCGGATGGCCCAGATCAAGGCCCAGATCGAGGACACCACCTCCGACTACGACAAGGAGAAGCTCCAGGAGCGCCTTGCCAAGCTGTCGGGTGGCGTCGCGGTCATCAAGGTCGGCGCGGCCACCGAGGTCGAGCTGAAGGAGAAGAAGCACCGCATCGAGGATGCCCTCTCGACGACCCGCGCGGCCGTCGAGGAAGGCCTCGTCGCCGGCGGCGGCACGACCCTCCTTCAGGCGATCCCGGCCCTCGACAAGATCAAGCTGGATCCCGACGCCCAGGTCGGCGTCGAGATCGTCCGCAAGGCCCTCGAGGCCCCGGCCCGCCAGATCGCCGACAACGCCGGCCAGTCGGGCGAGGTCGTGGTGGCCAAGGTCAAGAGCCTCAAGGCCGGCGAGGGCTACGACGCCCTCAAGAACGAGTACGGCGACATGTTCAAGAAGGGCATCGTGGACGCCGCCAAGGTGACCCGCTCGGCCCTCCAGAACGCCGCCTCGATCGCCGCGATGGTCCTCACGACGGAGACGCTCGTGACCGACATCCCGGAGAAGAAGGACAACGGCGCCGGCCACCAGGGCCACGGCGGCGGAGACATGGACTTCTAGTCCACCCGATCGCGCCATCGCACCAACGAGCCCGGCCGCGTGGCGGGGCTCGTCGATTCATACGGGCTG
>JACQEH010000157.1 GCA_016200675.1 Chloroflexota bacterium
CCCAGCCAGGTCGCCCCCGTCCACGGCGGTGCGCACCGCGCTCACGAGCTGCGTCAGCTCGCCCGCATCGCGACCGTTGAGCCCGTCCTTCCCGCCACGCGCTGCCGCGATCGCGTTATCCACGGCGGCGAGGTCGGCGACGATCGCGTCGCGGTTGGCAAGGGGCGATGCGGACGGCGGGGCCGCGGGCGTTGCCGAGAAGGCCGACGAGGCGCGCGCCGTCGCCGACGCCGACGCTCCGGTCTGGCTCGAGCTCGCGCCGAGGAGGTGGGACAGGACGAAGACGGCCAGGACCGCGAGCACGCCGGCGAGCACCAATCCTTCCGGGAATCGCCCTCCCGTCGACGGCGCCGGCCCGCGACGACGCGTGACCGACCTCGAGGCTGCGGGTACCGACGGGCTCGGCGCCGGCGGCGGTACATCCGACGGCGCCTGGACGGGCGGCGGCGGAGCGGGCTGCTGAGCGACCTCGACGGGCGCCGGCATCGGCACGCCCGCTGCGGGCGCGACGCGCGTCGGCGCCTCCATGTCCATCCCGGACGGCATGCCCTTGATCGAACCTGTCGCGGCGACCGCGCCGGGGTTCGGCCTGGCGACGCCCCAGACCTCGACCCCGGTGGCGAGCATCTCGGCGAGCTCGTTGGGCGTCGGCCGGGCTGCGGGGTCCCGGTCGAGCGCACGCGCGACGGCCGCGTCGAACCCGCGTCCGAGATCCGGCGCTGCCGCCGAGACCGGGAGGACGCGGCCGCCCGGAGCGTCGACCGTCGACGCGGACCCATTCGCGGGTTGCGGATACTGGCCGGTAAGGGCCTGGAAGGCGGTCACGCCGAGGGCGTAGACGTCGCTGGCAGTGCTCGGTGTACCTCCCGCGGCGAGCTCCGGGGCCAGGTACGGCGCGGTCCCGAGCATCGAGCCGGGGAGGGTCAGCGGCCAGCGAGCCGCCTTCGCAGTACTCCATGACGTAGAACGGCTCCCGACCCGTCGCGGGATCGCCGGCCTCGACGTCGTAGACCGCGGCGACGTTCGGGTGGCTGAAGCCGGCCATGGCGCCGGCCTCGCGGTCGAATCGCTCGGCGAACCGGGGATCCGCGGCGAGCGTCGCGACGAGGACCTTGACGGCGACCCGGCGGTCGAGGCGCAGGTCGGTAGCCCGGTACACGGACGCCATGCCACCGACCCCGAGGACGGCCTCGAGCCGGTAGCGATCCGCGAGGACGTCGCCGACGATGGGCATGACGGGAAGGCTAGCCTACGGGCGTCGCGGCCGGCCCCGATCGCGCGTGACGCGCCACCGCTCGGCGGCCTCGGCCCCGAAGTCAGACCCCGAAGACCCGCTTCACCTCGGCGATGCCGGCGATGAGGGCGTCGACATCGGCCCGCGTCGAGTAGACGTTGAAGCTCGCACGGGCGGTCGCCGCCAGGTCCAGGCGCTCGTGGAGCGGCATCGTGCAGTGGTGGCCGGCCCGGACGGCGATCCCCGAGCGGTCGAGGACCTGGGCCACGTCGTGGGGGTGGATGCCCGGGATGTTGAAGGGGATCACGCCGCCTCGGATCGCGGGGTCCATCGGGCCGTAGAGCGACAGCTCCGGGTGCGCGACGGCCAGGGCCGGCAGGGCGTATTCGAGGAGCTCGCGCTCATGCTCCCGGACGCGGCCCATCCGGAGCGCTCGGAGGTAGTCGGCGGCCACGCCCAGGTCGATCTCGGCCGCGATGTCCGGCGTCCCCGCCTCGAACTTCCAGGGGATGTCGTTCCAGTCGGAGCGGCGGAGGTGGACCTCCCGGATCATCTCGCCGCCGGCCAGGAACGGCGGCATCGCCTCCAGGAGCTCACGCCGCGCCCAGAGGGCGCCGGAGCCCGTGGGCGCCAGCATCTTGTGGCCGGAGAAGACGTAGAAGTCGGCCTCGATCGCCTGGACGTCGACGGGCACGTGGGGCACCGCCTGGGCGCCGTCGACGAGGACGAGCGCGCCGGCCGCATGGGCCATCCGGGTCATCTCGGCGACCGGATTGATCGTGCCCAAGGTGTTGCTGACGTGGGTGAAGGCGACGAGCTTGGGCTTGAGGCGCAGGAGCACCTCGAAGACGTCGAGGCGGAGGACGCCGTCGTCGGTGATGGGGATGAACTCCAGGTCGCCGTCCTTCTCCTGGACCAGGAGCTGCCACGGAACGAGGTTGGCGTGGTGCTCCATCTCGGTCAGGACGATCACGTCGCCGGCGGCGATGTTCCGTCGGCCCCATGAGTAGGCGACGAGGTTGATCGCCTCGGTCGCGTTGCGGGTGAAGACGACCTCGTGGTGGTCCGGGGCATTGATGAAGCGGGCGACGCTCCTGCGCGCCGCCTCGTAGGCCGCCGTCGAGCGCTCGCCGATCTCATAGATGCCGCGGTGGACGTTGGCGTTGTACTCGCGGTAGTAGGTGTCCATCGCCTCGATGACCGCGAGCGGCTTCTGGCTCGAGGAAGCCGAGTCGAGGTAGACGAGCGGCCGGCCGTGGGCGTTGAGGGTGCCGAGAATCGGGAATTCGGCGCGGATGAGCTCCGGGACCAGGCGGCCGTCGCGGATGCGCGGATCGGTGCCCAGGGCGGCAGCGGGCTCGATCAGGGTCATCGCGGCTGCCGGGCTCAGTGGGCGAGCGCCGCCGGCTCGTCGAGCCGGAGGGCGTCGTCGGGGACGTCGATGTCCAGGCCGTTCTCGCGGAGGATCGGGCCGTAGCCCTCGTCCTCGAGGCGGAGGGCCAGGTCCCGCCCGCCCGAGGCCACGATCCGGCCGCGGGCCAGGACGTGGACCACGTCCGGCTTGATGTGGTTCAGGAGGCGCTGGTAGTGGGTGATCAGGAGGATGCCGAGGTCCGGGCTGAGCATCGCGTTGACGCCCTCGGCCACGATCCGCAGGGCGTCGATATCGAGGCCCGAATCGGTCTCGTCGAGGATCGCCATGTGGGGCTCGAGCATCGCCATCTGGAGCATCTCGAGGCGCTTCTTCTCGCCGCCCGAGAACCCTTCGTTGACGTAGCGGCTGACGAACGTCTCGTCCATCTTCAGGAGGGCCAGCTTCTCCCGCATCCTGCGCCGGAAGTCGAGCATCGAGACGCCGCCCTTGACCGGGTCGGTGGGATCGACCTCGCCGTTCTTGTCGATGCCCTGGAGCTTCGCGTTCAGGCCGCTCCGGATGAAGCTCGCGACGCTCAGGCCGGGCACGGCCACCGGGTACTGGAAGGCCAGGAACATGCCCAGCCGGGCCCGCTTGTCGGGCGACAGCTTCAGGATGTCGCGGCCCTCCCAGTGGACCTCGCCGCCGGTCACGATGTACGCCGGGTGGCCCATCAGGGCGTAGGCGAGGGTCGTCTTGCCCGAGCCGTTGGGGCCCATGATCGCGTGGACCTCGCCGGGCCCAACGTCAAGGTCGATGCCCTGGAGGATCTCCCGGGTGGGGTCGGCGATCGGCGCGACCCGGAGGCCGCTGATGACGAGATGGCGGCTGCTGTCGGTGGTGGTCACGAGTGGCTCGCGGCTCCCTGGAGGACGGGGTGGGTGGCCGGCGCGTCGAGGTCGAGGAGCCCGGCGCGCAGGGGGACGAGGTCGGCGAGGGTCATGCCTTCGAGGGCGCCGGCGATGGCGTCCCGGACGCGGACCCAGAGGAAGTTGACCGTGCAGGACGCCGTGCGATCGCAGGTGGTCGCGTGGTCGGGGGCATCGCTGGCGCAGATCATCGGGGCGATCGGGCCCTCGAGGGCACGGAGGATCTCGCTCATCCGTATCTCGCCCGGCGGCCGGGCGATCTCATAGCCGCCGTGGGCGCCACGGGTGGAGACCACCAGCCCTGCGTCGCGGAGGCCCATCGCCAGCTGCTCGAGGTAGGCGCGGGGAAGGTCTTCAGCGGCAGCGATCTCCGCCAGGCTCGCGGGCCCGGCGCCGTAGTGCCGCCCGAGCTGGACCATGAGCCGCACGCCGTACTCGCCCTTCGTGCTGAAGGAGACGGCGCCGGTGCCATGGAACGCGGGGCGAGTGCTCAGCGGAAGGTCCTCGCGAGGGCGCGGCTCGTGCCGGCTAAATCCGACCAGAAAGGTCGGGATTAGTCTAGGCGGGTCGCCGCGGCGACGTCAATCGAGGCTGTTCGCCCCGGCGGCTGCGGCGTCCACCATTGCAAGGATGTCCGGGAGGGCCATCGCGTCGCCCTCGGCCATGAGCTCGGCAGCACGCTCTGCGCCCAAGCGCTCCACGGAGAGCTGAC
Organism: Chloroflexota bacterium; assembly: GCA_016200675.1. Taxonomy (GTDB): domain Bacteria; phylum Chloroflexota; class Limnocylindria; order Limnocylindrales; family CSP1-4; genus UBA5189. The sequence goes on from JACQEH010000157.1 coordinate 4,230, forward strand.
CGGGGTCCGGGAGGTGCAGGACCTCGACCGGGGCCAGCATCACCCCCTGCTCCCGAACGAGGCGGTAGACCGCCCCCGTCACCCTGGCCCCAAGCTCGCCCCGGCCCTCCTCGAGGAGGATGATCGCGGCCATCGCGAGCGCCCGGGCAAGGCCCGTCGCGCTCTCGATCCGGGCGAAGAAGCCAAGACCCTCGGAGGCCCACTTCCACGCATTCCGGGTATCGCCCTCCCGCCAGTGGATGGCCGAGAGGAGCGTCGAGCTGTCGGCGATCTGGAAGAGCGAGCCGGTCGCCCGGAAGGCCTCCAGGTTCTGGAGCTCGAGATCACGGGCCCGGTCGTAGTCGCCGGCGAGGAAGACCGACAGGACGATGGCCTGGCGGGCCCGGACGGCGGCCTCGGTCCGGCCCGCGGCAAGGTACAGGTCGAGGGCCCGTTGCTCGTGTTCCAGCAACCGCGCGCCGTCCTGGGCGACCATCGCCATGAACCCAAGGTCGTAGTGGCCATCGGCGATGAGCACGGGGTCGCCCGTCGTCTCGGCAAGGGCCAGTCGCTCGTCGTAGGCAGCCTGGGCCACCGCGAAGTCCTTGGTCCAGTAGGCGAGGCCGCCCACGGCGGTCAGGCCGGCGATCCTCACCCGGGCATCGCCGCCGGTCGGTGCCGCGAGGAGGCGCGACGCAAGGGCGAGGCCCTCGCGAAGGCGGCCGCGCTGCTGGAACCAGCGCCACGTCGCGCCGATGATCCGGAGGCCGAGGTCGGCGTTGCCGTTGGCGAGGGACCACTCCATCGCCTCCCGGAGGTTGCGATCCTCGCGGTCGAGCCGGCGCAGGCTCGCCTCGCCGGTCAGGGCCAGAATCGTCGCGCCGGCCGTCTCCGCGACCTCCGCGCAGACGCCCGTGAAGCGGGCCTCGACCTCCTGGCGCTCCCCGCTCTCGGTCAGGCGCTCCATCGCGTACTCGCGCAGCAGCGGGTGGAGGCTGAAGCGGGTGTCGAGCTCGGGGGCATCGGGGTCCATGCCGCCGGGCTCGATGCGGATGAGGCTCTTGTCGGCCAGCGATTCGAGGCCCGTGACGAGGTCGATCCCCAGCGTTCCGTCGGGATCCGCCACGGGATCGGCCGTTTCGGCCGTCCAGCCGCCGGCGAAGACCCCGAGCCGGGCGAAGAGGCGCCGCTCCTCCGCGGCCAGGAGGTCGTGGCTCCAGGCGATCGCGCCGCGCAGGGTGCGCTGGCGCTCCGGCATGTCGCGCGAGCCACCGGCGAGGTCGAGGCTCCGGCCGAGGCGTTCGAGGATCAGGTGCGGGCTCAGCATCCGGACGCGCGCCGCCGCGAGCTCGATGGCGAGGGGCAGGCCGCCCAGGCGCTCGCAGATCGCCCGGACGGCGACGAGGCCCTCGCCGGCCAGGACGAGGTCCGGCCGATGGGCGCGGGCGCGATCGACGAAGAGCGCCACGCCGGCCTCGAGGTCCAGCGGCGGCACCGGGTGGCCGCGCTCGCCAGCGATCCGGAGGAGCTCCCGGCTGGTCACGATCAGCCGCAGGTTCGGGGCGGCCCGTACGAGCCGGGCGACGAGATCGGCGCCAGCGGGCAGGAGCTGCTCGAGGTTGTCGAGGACGAGCAGCGCTGTGCGATCCCGGAGGTAGGCGCCGAGCGCCTCCTGGATCGTCCGCTCCGGTGACTCCCGGACGTCGATCGTGGCCGCGATGGCCGCCTCGATCAGCGCCGGATCACGGACGGCGGCGAGGTCGATGAACCAGGCGCCGTGGGGATAGGCGGCCCGGACCTCGCGCGCCACGCCCAGCGCGAGGCGGGTCTTGCCGCTGCCGCCGGGCCCGACGAGGGTCACGATCCGGTTCGCCGCGAGGGCCTCGCGGACCGTGTCGATCTCGGCCATGACGATCTGGCCGCCGTTGCCGGCGGCCGCGATCCGGGCCGTGTAGTTCACGTCGATGCCGACGTAGTCCTCGGGCTCGCCGGCGGCCCGCCCGGCGCGGAGCCGCCCCTCGCCGAGGTGCAGCCCCATCCGGACCCTGATCCGGAGGTCGCTGCCCCATGCTTCGGCGGCGATGGACCGTTGGGCAGCGACCACGGCCGCGATCGCCGCCGCCGGACGTTCGAAGGCGGCGAAGAACGCATCGCCCTCGGTCTTGACCACGACGCCGCCCGCGCCTTCGATCGCGGCCCGCAGGAGCTCATCGTGACGGGCCGCGGCTGCGGCCCAGGCCGCCGCGCCGAGCAATCGCTCGAGGCGCGTCGAACCCTCGATGTCGGTGAACAGGAAGACGACGGCGGGACCGGTCGGGAGTGGCATGGCTGCGCGATGATCTTGGCAGTCGCGGCGCGGTCCGTCGAGGAGCCGAGCAGGGTGAGTCCCGTAACGTCTCTTGTGGGGATTCGAAATCGAGCGGGCGTACAACCTCAGGTGATTGGAGCACCAAGGAGTACGCCCGATGGCAACGGTACCCGCCACCCTGACCGACCGCACGCCCACGCAGCGATGGGCGGACGTGCGCGACGAGGACGCGTTGTGGGGCGACCTGCGACCCGAGCTCCTCGAGGCCGTGCGGCGGATCCTGGAGGCGACGATGGAGGACGAGCTCGGCGCGCTCCTGCGGGCACGGCCATACGAGCGGACCCACCTGCGCCTGGACGTCCGCACGCTGGTCACGGCGTCGCGGTCGAGCGCGTGATGACCGACAACGCCTGGACGTACACCCACTCGACCAGCCTCGCCGCGCTGTTCGCCGGGCTCGGCATCCGGCACGTCCGGACGAGACCAAGGAGGCCGCAGACCAACGGCAAGGCCGAGCGGTTCATCGGGACGCTCCAGCGCGAGTGGGCATACGCACGCCTGTTCCGCTCGAACGAGGCCCGGCTGGGATCACTACCCGGCTGGGTCGATGCCTACAATCGCCAGCGTCCGCACGCCGGGCTCGAGGGCCGGACTCCGATGTCGGTACTCGTCAACAAGGTCGAAGGGAACGACACCTAGCCAGGCGAAGTCGGCGCTCTCCCTAACCCTGGCCGTGCACCGTGCCGGGTGCTCGCCATCACCCGCAGGTCAGCTCTGGCACACGACGCTGCTGACGGCAAGGCAAGGTGCGTCGCCGGCCACTCTTCGAGACGAAACTGGGCTGTCTCCGGCATCGAGCCTGCATCCATCGACGCGGCCGACGCGCTCGCGTTGCCGGCGGGTCCAGGGTCCGGAGCGGCCGGGGGTCCTCCGCCGCGCCCTCGACGACGAGGCGGTAGAGCCGCGCCGGCTCGTCGAAATCCTTGACGACCCGGAGGCCCTCGTCGATGAGGTCGACCCCCTCGCCGGCGATCTCGGCGACCCGGCCGGAACCCACGGCACTCACCAGCGGCTCCGACAGGACCACCTGGCCGCCGTTCGCGGCGGCGGCGATCCGGGCGGCGTAGTTGACGTCGATCCCGACGTAGTCCGCCAGGGCCTCGCCCGACGAGCCGGCCCGGAGGCGCCCGTTGCCGAGGTGCATCCCCGCCCGGACGCGGAGCGGCGCATCGTCGACGAGGCGGGTCGCGGCCAGGGCGCGCTGGCCGGCGACGATCGCGGTGATGGCCGAGTCTGGCCGCTCGAAGGCGGCGAAGAAGGCGTCGCTCTCGGTCTTGACGACGACGACGCCTGCGGTCTCGATCGCATCGCGCAGGAGCGCGTCGTGGCGGGCGACGACGTCGGCCCAGCGAGCGGCGCCGACGGCAAGCTCCAGGCGCGTGGAGCCCTCGATGTCGGTGAAGAGGAACGAGACCGCGGGGCCGGTGGGGAGCGACCTGGCCACCCCTGATCTTGGCAGCCGGCGGTCCGGCCGTCGAGTCGGTTCAGGCCTTCCAGGCCCTCGCCCGCCGTATCTGGTCGGCATGCTCGTGGACGTGCTCGGCGTAGATCTCGAGCCACCGATCGACCGAGTACGACGCGTGCTCGGTGTGGGTCCCCGTCTTGGCCCAGTCCTCGAGCGTCATGGCGTCCATCAGGTCGAGGCTGGCCTCGCGGACCGCCCGCACGACCGCCAGGGACGAGGCGATCGGCCGCTCGTAGTGAAGGCGCCGGGCGAAGAGCGGCTCGTCGTAGCCCTGGATCAGCGGCTCGTCGTCAGCCACGAGGCGGCGGAGGCGCGTGTAGGACATCGCCTCGCCGTCGGCGAGGTGGTGGACAACCTGGCGTGGCGTCCATTCGCCCCCCCGCTCGGGACGATCCAGCTCCGCCTCGGTGATGTCGGCCACGGCGTCCTCGAGGTCGGCCATGCCGGTTCGGTAGCGCTCGATGGTGGCAGCTCGGTCCATGACGTCATTGTGCCCGGCCGCGGGTCGCGACGCGACGGCCGGATCAGGCCTTCGCGAGTTCGACCTCCAGGCGCCGCAGGCCGAGCGGGCCGAGCGCCAGGGATCGAGCGTGCCAGCCCTTCTGGTCGAAGGCGCGCCCGCTGGCGGCCGCGGCCGACCTCGCCTTCTCGCGGCCCGTGAGCCAGGTTCGCTCGCCGAGCTTGTAGGCCGTGGCCTGGCTCGGCCAGGAGAGGTAGCGGAGGACCTCGCTCTCCGCCTTGTCGCGGTCCATGCCGCCGGCCCGGACGATGAAGTCGATCGCCCCGTCGTACGTCCATTGCTCACCGGAGCCGGGCCAGCCGGCCGGGATGCGCCGGCCCGTATGGAGCCCGATGTCGACCACGACGCGGGCGGCCCGGAAGGCATGCGCGCACAGGAACCCCAGGCGCGTCTCGGGGGTCCGGAACCAGCCGAGCTCGTCCATCAACCGCTCGGCGTAGAGGGCCCAGCCCTCGCCGTGGGCGGAGTTGAAGCCGAGCTTGTGGGCCCGGGTCAGGGGCACGAGCCGGATCGTCGCGCCCTGCAGGTGATGGCCGGGGACGGCCTCGTGGTAGACGGTGCTGACGTCATCCCAGGTCGGGAAGCGCGTCCGCCCGACGGTCGGGAACCACGTCCGGCCGGGCCGGGTGAGGTCCTCCGACGGCGACGTGTAGTAGGCAGCCGCCGCGCTGCCCTCGGGCGGGATGCGGACCTCGCAACGGGCGATCGACGGCGGAATGTCGAATTCCTTGCCGCTCAGGCCGGAGATCGCCTCATCGGTCAGGTACTGGAGCCACTCGCGGTAGGCATCGACGCCGGCGATGCAGCGGTTCGGATCGTTGATCAGCAGGTTCCGGACCGCCTCGAATCCGCCGCCCGGCAGGATCCGTTCGCACTCGACGTCCTTCTGGGCCTCGAGACGGGCGAGCTCGTCCCAGCCCCAGGCGTAGGCCTCGTCGATGTCGAGGTCGGTGCCGAGGAGGTATTCGGACCAGATCCGGTAGCGCTCCTCGCCGCAGCCGTCCGTCTCGGTGGCATAGGCCGCGTAGTCGCCCCGGAGCCAGGCCGCGAGATCGCCATAGGCAGCGGCCGCCTTCCTCGCCGCGGCGTCGAGCGTCGGCCGCCGCGGCCCGTCGCCGTAGCCGGCCACGAAGGCGCCGAACCAGCCGCCGTTCGTGCCGTCGCCCGCCCAGATCGAGCACTGGTCGGCGACCGCGATCGCCTGGCGGCGCGCCGCCGGGTGTCCCCTGTCCAGCCCTGCCTGGAGCGTTGCCCGGTAACCGGCCATGGCCCCGGCCACCGCCTCGAGCCGGGCCGCGATGTGCTCCCAGGCCTCGGGTGTCGAGCGGTCCATGAGGTCGAAGACGGATCGAGTCGAGGCCGGGGCGCCGACGATGATGCTCAGGTTTTCCTCGCGCTCGCCGGCGTCGATGATGCCGAGCTCGCCGGTCACCCAGTCGATCAGGAAGCCCTGGCCCAATCGCTCCGGCTCGTCCTGGGGTGTGGCCGCCTCGAGGTCCTGCCGCGTGCGTCGGAGGAGATCGGCGAGAGCCTGGTAGCTGGCCGGTGAGTAGTCCGTCAGGCGGGTCGGGTCGGCCGCGACGCCCCAGCGCTCGCCCCGGACGGGATCGAGGGCCGCAACCTCGTCGACGTAACGGCTGGAGATCTCGCTGACGGTCGGCATTCGATTCCTCCCGGGGTCTGGTGGCAGTTGCGTCCAGCCTACCCGGCGCGGCCACGTGGTGGCGGCGGCTCGGGGTGGAGCGCGGGCAGAGCGCTGTGCAGGTACCCGCGGAGTCGCCTCGGGACCTTCGACACTGGTGGATCGGTTCCAGATCGCCCAGTCTTGGCGCCATGAGCCTGGAGGCTGCGGTTGCTGCGCCACTCCCCTACGGGCCGATCATCGCCCGGCTCTTGCGGCCGTTGCAGCGAGGATTCCTCGTCCTCAACCGGGGCTTCATGGCGCCGATGTTCCAGGCGGGCCTCGGATGGATGATCGGGAATCCCATCACGGGCCACGTGCTGCTCCTGCGGACGCACGGGCGGCGCTCAGGCGCCCGCCGCGAGGCGCCGGTCGGGTACGTGATCCGCAATGGATCCGTCTACGTCGTCGCCGGTTACGGCGCCGGGACGCCCTGGTACCTGAACCTGGTGGCGAATCCGGACGTCGAGGTGCTCCTGCCGACGCGGCGCTTCCGGGGGACGGCGACGCCGGTTACGGAGCCGGGCGAGTGGCTCGGCGCCTACCGAGCCCTGATCGCGAGCTTCGGGATGCTGGGCCGTGCCGTCGTCGGCGACGTCCACTGCCTCGATGACGCGACGCTGCTCGCCGAACATCGGGCATTGCCGATCGTGCGGATCGAGCCGGTGGAGGGCGTCGAATTGGTTGTGTCCGGCCGCTTCGATCCCGGTGGCCGGGGCTGGGTCCTGCCCTGGGCGGGCACCGCAGCCCTGGTGGGTCTCTGGATCGTCCGGGTCGGGCGACGAGGCGCGGTGCGACGCCGACGCAGAGCCGGCGTGCTCACGCCTGATGGTCGGCCCCGAAGCGGCGACCTCCGCGACTGACACTCGGCCGCAGACTCGGCGACCTGCGTGCCCGGCGTTCAGTCGAAGGATCGGCACCCCGCGCCTGGCGCCCATCTCCCGTTTCACCAGATCGACATGGGGGGAGTGTTGGGACACGTGCGCAGTAAATTCGGGGGCGCCACCCGCTTCGCTCGCAGACGCCCGGCTCGCAGGCTGAGCACGATTCCGGCCTCGGCCGGCCCATCTCCGGTGCCCACGCAGTCGAATCGGCCCGGATTCGGGGCGGGAACCTTGCCTAACACTCCGGGGATGTCGATCTGGCGAAGAACTCGGCGAGGCGCCCGGGGCGGCGCGCTCGGGGCGGCGCGGCGCGGGGCGGCGCGGCGCGGGCTCGGCCTCGCAGCTCGCGGCTTGGGCGCACCTCGGCTCGGCCGATTCGCGGCTCGGCGCCCGCGGGGCGCGGCCCGGCGCCTCCCTAACCTCGTCTCAGCCGGTGATCTGGGCCACGTGCTCCTCGTCGTGGTTCAGGGCGATCTGCAGGAGCGCGGCAACGTCCAGCTCACCGAACGTGGCGTGGTGGCCGCGGCGCGCCCAGCCGACGTCGTCGAGGGCGTCGAGCGACCCCACCGTCGCGGCCCGCAGGCCGGCGAGGATGGCGACCGCTCCCTCGAAGGTCTCGCCCCCGGGCCCAATCCAGGTGCTCGGCTCGACCCACGCCCAGTGGGGAAAGGCCTCCGCCTGGAGGGCCGCGAGGCGCGGCTGCCAGACCTCGGCCTCGACGGCCGCGAGGTGGAGGGTGACCTCGCGGGCGGACCACTCGCCCGGCACCGGCGGCACGTCCCGGTCGACAAGGCCGGACGAAGCCGCGCGGATGCGCGCCGGGATCGCGGCCAGCGCGTCCCGGAGCGCGCGCTGGGCGGGGGTCACCGCGGCGGCCTCACGACGCGGCGGCCTCACGACGCGGCGGCCTCACGACGCGGCGGCCTCACGACGCGGCGGCCTCACGACGCGGCGGCCTCACGACGCGGCGGCCTCACGACGGGGCGGCCTCACGACGGGGCGACAACGCCGGTCGGGACGAGACGGGCCCGGTACTCGCGACGCCACGACTCGGTCGATTCGACCTGGTTGAAGGTGTAGAGGTGGAGGCCGATCACGTCGGCTACGGGGTCGGCCAGGACCGGCGCCAGCTTCTCCAGCAGCCCGGTCGGGCGGTAGATCCCACCCGAGGTCAGGAGCTCCCCGACGAAGCGGGCGTTCTTGGACAGGAATCGGCCGCTGTCCTTGACCCCGATCCGGGCGCTGATCGACAGGAGCTTCGGGATCTCGGCCACGCCGGGCACCCCGACCTTCACCCCAAGCGTGACGCCCTCGGCCCGTCGGGCGGTGATGTACGCGCCGATCGCCCTGGCATCGAAGCAGAGCTGGGTGGCCATGTACTCGGCGAAGGGCGCCTTGGCGTGCAGCGCCGCAAGGAGGACGTCGTCCGGGATGGAGGGGTGGCCCTGCGGATAGCAGCCGACGCCGATGTGGCGCGGTCCGCTGCCGAGGTCGGCCATGGCCCGCAGCAGCGAGAGCGCGTCGCGGTAGTCACCGGGTTCGTCGGCATCGCCGCCCACGACGAATGCTCGGTCGATCCCGAGGTCGGCGAGGCGCGCGAGGAGCTCGGCGAGGTGCGCCCGGTCGCGGACCATGCGGGCCGAGAGGTGGGGGATCGCCCGGAATCCGCGCCCCTCGAGCGTCGCCGCCAGCGCGACGGTGGCTTCGAGGCCCTTGGCCGGCGACGCCGTCACGGAGACCGTCGCGCCCGCCGGCAGGTGCGCCGACTGGTCATGGACGTTCTTGAGCGGGATCAGCTCGTAGGTGATGTGATCGAGCGCGGCGACGACGGCGGCGCGCGCCGGCCCGCCCTCCGCCAGCGCGGATCGACCGCCGCCGCGGCGAAGGAATGCCACGGGCCTAGACCTCGCTGTCCGGGAAGGACGCCTTGCGCTTCACGATGAACTCCTGGAGCGCCTCGTCGATGCCGGGGTCGATCGGCGGTGCCTCGTACTCGTTGAGCATCCGCTTCCAGATCCGGTTGGCCCGCTGGGCGGCATCGAGGCCGCCGTCCTCGAGCCATTGCTCGAAGGAGTTGTTGTCGGCGATCTCGGAGCGGTAGAAGGCCGTCTCGAAGTTGGCCAGGGTGTGGCTGTTGCCGAGGAAGTGCATCCCCGGGCCGTTCTCGCGGATGGCATCGAGGGCCTGGCCGTTCTCGGACAGGTCCACCCCGTTCACGAAGACGGCGGCCATGCCGCACTGGTCGTTGTCGAGGATGAACTTCTCGTAGCCGATGGCCAGGCCGCCCTCGAGCCAGCCGGCCGCGTGGAGGACGAAGTTGACGCCGGCCAGGATCGTCGGCTGGAAGGTGGCTGCCGATTCGTAGGCCGCCTGGGCATCGGCGATCTTCGAGGCGCAGAGGTTGCCGCCGGACCGGAAGGGCACGCCGAGCCGCCGGGCGAGCGCGGCCATGACGTAGAGCACGAGGGCCGGCTCCGGCGTCCCGAACGTCGGGGCACCCGACTGCATCGAGATCGAGGAGGCGAAGCTCCCCAGGACCACGGGCGCGCCCGGCCGGGTGAGCTGCACGAAGGTCATCCCGGCGAGCGCCTCGGCCAGCGTCTGGGCCGCGGTCGCGGCGACCGTCACCGGGGACATCGCGCCGGCGAGGATGAAGGGGGTGATGAGCGTCGCCTGGTTGGCTCGTGCGTAGGCCCGGGCGGCCCCGAGCATCGTCGAATCCCAGACCAGCGGCGAGTTGGCATTGATGAGGCTCAGGACCACCGTGTGGTCGTCGAGGTAGTCCGGCCCGAGGCCGGAGAAGGCGATCTTCGCCAGCTCCACCGTGTCCTCGGCCCGCGACGGGTGGGTGACCGAGCCCATGAACGGCTTGTCCGAGAACTTGATGTGCGAATAGACCATGTCCAGGTGGCGCTTGTTGACCGGCACGTCGACGGGCTCGCAGACCGTTCCACCCGAGTGATGGAGGTTCGGGCTCATGTAGGTGAGCTTCACGAAGTTCCGGAAGTCCTCGATCGTCCCGTAGCGGCGGCCGTTGTCGAGGTCGCGGACGAACGGCGACCCGTAGTTGGGCGCCAGGACCGTATAGGGATCGCCGATCTTCACCGTCCGCTCGGGGTTCCTGGCGTGCTGGGTGAAGATGCGGGGGGCGGAGGCCTGGACGATGGAGCGGCACATGCCCCGGGGGAAGCGGACCAGCTCGCCGGTCACGTCAGCGCCGGCGTTCCGGAGGAGGTCCAGCGCGGCGGGGTCACCGCGGAACTCGATCCCGACCTCCTCGAGGATGGTGTCCGCGTTGTGCTCGAGCAGGGAGAGCCCCTCCTCGTCGAGGACCTCGAACGGCTTGAGGGCACGGGTCAGGAACGGCGCGGACTCGATGTGGGCGGCCAGCCGGGCAGCCATCCGGCCGGCGCGGCCGCCGGTGCGATGGCGTGGACCTTCGTGCATCAGCGTTCCTCCGTCGCGGTGGCGATCGCGCGTCGCCGGTTCACTCGCCGTCCGTGCTGGGATCCACCTTCGGGGCCCGCAGCGCCGGGCCTGCCGGGTCTGCCGGGCCCACCGGCTCCCCCGGCGCCCCCGGGTGCGTCCGCGCGACGTGGCGGCAGCGCGACCACGGCCGCCAGGTTCGGCAGCGGCGCCGTGCGATGGGGAATGGCCATGGCGTCCACGAAGTGCTCCTGGAAGCGCGGCTCCACCGCGGTCTCGATCTTCTCCACGGTCCGGACGACCCTCTCGATCTCGCCCCGCGCCTCGCCCGACAGGAGCGCGATCAGGGCGCCCGTGCCCGCGGCGTTGCCGGCGGGGCCGACGTGGTCGAGCGGCGCGTCCGGCACGAGGCCCAGGATCAGGGCGTGCAGCGGATCGATCTGGCTGCCGAACGCGCCGGCAAGCTCCACGCGGTCGACCGTCTCGATGCCGAGGTGATCCATCAGCAGCCGCGCCCCCGCGTAGAGCGCCGCCTTCGCCAGCTGGATCGCCCGGACGTCGTTCTGGGTGATGGCCAGGCGTGGCGAGGACGGTCCGTCGTCGATCCCGGGGCCACCCCCGGCGAGGAGGTAGGCGAACGTCCGGCCGTCCGGGATGACGCGCTTGCTCCGGGCCGCGGCGCCCCCATCGATCGTCCCGTCGGCGGTGATGACGCCGGCCAGGAACAGCTCCGCGATCACCTCGACGATGCCCGAGCCGCAGATTCCGGTGACCCCGCTGCGCCGCGTTGACGCCGCGAACCCGGGCTCGTCGGACCAGCGCGAGGAGCCGATGACCCGGAAGCGGGGCTCGAGGGTCACGGGGTCGATGCGCACCCGCTCGATGGCACCGGGCGCCGCCCGCTGGCCGCCGCTGATCTGGGCGCCCTCGAAGGCGGGGCCGGTCGGCGAGGACGCCGCGAGCAGGCGCTTCCGGTTCCCCAGGACGATCTCGGCATTCGTGCCGACATCGACGAGGAGGGTGATCTCGTCGCGCAGGTACGGCGTCTGGGACAGGATCGCGCCGGCCGCGTCGGCGCCGACGTGGCCCGCGATGCAGGGCAGGAGGTAGGCCCGGGCACCGGGATGGACCGGCAGCTCCAGCTCGCGAGCCTTCGTCCGGACCGCCCGGTCCGTGGCCAGGGCGAACGGCGCAGAACCGAGCGGGATCGGGTCGATCCCGAGCACGAGGTGATGCATGATCGGGTTGCCGACGAGGGTCACCTCGAGGATGTCCCTGACGTCGATCCCCGCCCGCTGGGCGAGGCCGGTCACCAGGGATCCGAGGGCATCCCGCACGGCGCGGGTCATCTCCACGGCGCCGCCATCGTGGAGCATCGCGTACGAGACGCGGCTCATCAGGTCCTCGCCGAAGCGGATCTGGGGGTTCATCACCCCGTCCGAGGCGAGGACGGCGCCGTCGGCCAGGTCCGCCAGGTGGCCGGCGATCGTGGTCGAGCCGACGTCGATCGCCACGCCAAGGGCCCGGTCGTGGAGGCCCGGCCAGACGGCGCTGACGTCGTGCCCGTCGTGGACCGCCACGGTGACCCGGTAGGCGCCCTGCTCGAGGGCCGGTTGGAGGTCCCGGATGACGGCGAGGTCGGCGCGGAGGTCCGCCAGGCCCCACTCGGTCTGCAAGGCCTCGAAGAGGCGGCTGAGATCGCCGCCCGGGGTCTCGAGGGTGGGGCGCTCGACCTCCACCTCGAAGAGCCGGACGACGGGATCGATCACGAAGTCCCGGACGGGCACACCTTTCCGGACGACTTGGCGATGGACCTGGCTCTCGGGCGGGACGTCGACGAGGACGTCCCCGTGGATCGCGGCGCGACAGCCGAGCCGGCGATCCGCCGCGAGCCCCCGGAGGCGGTCGTACTCGGCCTCGTCGGCGCCGCGCCCAGAGAGGTGCGCGCCGCTCGAGGCGATCCCGTGCTTGGGGAACTCGCCCTCGGCCGGCCGGACCTGGCAGCGACCGCAGAGGCCCCGCCCGCCGCAGACCGAATCGAGGTCGACGCCCAGGGAGCGGGCGGCGTCGAGGATGGTGGTCCCGTCGGCGAACCGTCCGCGCCGCCCGGACGGCGTGAAGATCACGAGCGGATCCGCGCCCGCGGTCACGTGCCGGCCCTCGCGGTCACGTGCCGGCCCTCGCGGTCACGATCCCGCGACGCTTCCCGCGTCGCCACCGGCCGCGCCGCCGGCCGCGGCAAGGGCGCGCCGGTTGATCCGCCGGCCGCGTTCCCCGGCCGTGGCCACGCCGTCGGGCCCGCTGCCGAAGCCGGCCGCGGGCATCGGTGGCCGGAAGTCCCGGATCCAGCGGCCGGCATCGGGGTCGTTGCCCATGAGGACGTCGGCGGCCATGATCGCGGCCTTGACCTCGGCCGAGAGTGGATTGGTGATCGCCGAGGTCAGGCCAGATGCGATGGCCATCGGCAGGAAGGCGGCGTTGATGCCGTCGCGGTTCGGCAGCCCGAAGCTGACGTTGCTCGCCCCGCAGGTCGAGTTCACGCCGAGCTCCTCGCGCAGGCGGCGGACGAGGCGGAACACCTGCTGGCCCGCGGTCCGCATCGCCCCGATCGGCATCACGAGCGGGTCGACCACGATGTCCTCGCGGGGAACGCCGTGGTCGGCGGCACGCTCAACGATCCGCTTCGCGACGGCAAATCGGACGTCGGGGTCCTCGCTGATCCCGGTGTCGTCGTTGGAGATGGCAACAACCGCCGCCCCGTACTTCCTGATCAGGGGCAGGACGCGCTCCAGGCGCTCCTCCTCGCCGGTCACGCTGTTGACGAGGGGCTTGCCCTGGTAGACCGCAAGCCCCGCCTCGAGGGCCTCCACGATCGAGGAATCGATCGACAGCGGGACGTCGACGAGGGACTGGACGAGC
>JACQEH010000158.1 GCA_016200675.1 Chloroflexota bacterium
GAAGGCCCTCGCCGCCCAGATCTCGCGCCAGAAGGCACAAGTCGCGGCGATCTCCGAGAACCAGGTCAAGCTCGCGGCGACCCTCGACGCCACGAAGACGTCCCTCGGTGGCATCAACGCCGACCTGGCCCGCGTCCGCGCCCAGGTGGTGGCCGCGACGGTCGACGTGGCGACCGCCCAGGCGGCGGTCCAGAGTCTCGACATGCAGGTCGCCAAGCTGGACCTCCAGCTCGCCGACCTCGAGGCGGCCGAGGCCGAGAAGCTCTCCCAGCTCGAGGCCCGCAAGACGGTCCTGGCCGACCGCATCCGGCAGGCCTACGACACCGACCGGACGTCGCTCCTGGAGACCCTCCTGTCGGGCCAGTCCTTCACTGACGTCCTCTCCGATGTCTCGTATCGCCTCGACTTCGCGGAACAGGATCGCCAGCTCGCCCAGCAGATCGCCGCCGACCAGCGGGTCCTGGCCGTCCTCCACCAGAACGTCGAGGACACGCGGGCCGAGACGGTCGACATGCGAGCCTCCGCCGATGCTCAGCGCGCCAAGCTCCAGACGGACCTGGGATCCCTTGCCGATTCGCAGGCCCAGTTGGCAAAGCTCGAGAGTGACACGCAGCGCCTGTTGGCCGAACAGCAGGCCGCCTACGCCCAGTTGGCGAAGAACAAGTTGGCCCTGGCCGCCGCCATCGAAGCGAGTCAGAAGGCCCAGGAGGCCCTCCAGAAGCAGATCGATGCCCTCGTCGCGGCGCAAGCCCGGAGCCGTCGAATCCCGTCGGCCTACAACGGCACACTCGCGTGGCCGATGGTCGGGACCGTGACCCAGGAGTTCGGCTGTACCGGCTTCCCGTGGGAGCCGCGCTATGGGAGCTGCGCCCACTACCACAACGGCATCGACGTGGCCGCCCCCATGTACACGCCGATCCGCGCGGCCGGCGCGGGGGTTGTCCTCTTCGCAGGACCCAATCCCTACGACGCCTCGCCCAAGGCCTGGATCGTGATCATCGCCCACTCCTCCCAGCTCCTGACGTGGTACGCCCACATCGACAACGCAGCGTACCCGCCGCGGGTCAAGGCCGGCGACACCGTCGCAAAGGGCCAGGTCATCGCCTACGTGGGCATGACCGGCCGAACGACCGGCCCCCACCTCCATTGGGGGGTCGAGCTCAACAACACCTTCGTGAACCCGCGGCTCTTCCTGTAGACGTGGGCCCGGTCCCGCAGGCCAAGGCTCCGATCCGGGATGCTAGGATCGAACCCGCGGCGATCCCTTCGTGACGACTGGAGCAGGCCCGTGAAACGGACGATGGCGATGGTCCTGGCCGGCGGCGAAGGCGAGCGCCTGTCCATCCTCTCGTCGGTCCGGGCCAAGCCGGCCGTCCCGTTCGGGGGCAAGTACCGGATCATCGACTTCACCCTCTCCAACTGCGTCAACTCCGACATCAACGACGTCGTCGTCCTGACGCAGTACAACCCGCGATCGCTCAACGACCACATCGGGCTGGGTCGGCCCTGGGACCTCGACCGGGCGAAGGGCGGGATCAAGCTCCTCCAGCCGTACATCGCCCGGGGCCGGGTGGCCGAGTGGTACCGCGGCACGGCGGACGCGGTCCTCCGCAACCGCAACATCCTCGAGCACTCGGACGCCGAGACGGTCCTGATCCTCGCCGGCGACCACATCTACAAGATGGACTACCAGCCCTTCATCGCCGTCCACCGGCGGCATCGGGCGGACGTGACCATCGCGGTCCGGCGCGTTCCCCTGGCCGATGCCTCGCGGATGGGGATCCTGGCCATGGACGATGTCGACCGGGTCACCGAGTGGCAGGAGAAGCCCAAGCAGCCCAAGAGCGACCTTGCTTCGATGGGGGTCTACGTCTTTTCGCGCCGGGCACTCCTGAAGTGGCTGGACGAAGATCGCGTCGACTTCGGGTCCAACGTCATCCCCGCCATGCTCGACGGCGGCGCCCGCGTGTTCGGCTACCGTTTCAACGGCTACTGGCAGGACGTCGGGACGATCCAGTCCTTCTGGGAGGCCAACATGGCCCTCCTCGCGGACCAGCCCGAGCTGGACCTCTACGACAAGAACTGGGTCATCCACACCAAGTCGGAGGAGCGGGCCCCGGCCAAGCTCGGTCCGACCGCCCAGGTCCATCGGAGCCTCATCAGCCACGGCTGCGTCATCGAGGGCACGGTCGTCAACAGCGTCCTCTCGCCCGGGGTCCGGGTCGGCATGGGCGCGGTCGTCCGCGACTCGATCGTGATGTTCGACTCGGCCATCGGGTCGCGAGCCGTGGTCGACCGGGCGATCCTCGACAAGGAGGTCGTCGTCGGTGCGGGCGCCATCGTCGGCGAGGGTCCCGACGACACGCCCAACAAGCAGGAGCCCGGGCGCCTCAACACCGGCATCACCGTCGTCGGCAAGCAGGCGATCGTCCCGCGCGGGGCAAGGATCGGCCGCAACGTGCGGGTCGGGGAGGGCGTTCGGACCGCCGACTTCGTGAAGAAGACCGTGCCCGGCGGCGGCTCGGTGGAACCGAGCGCCGCGCGCCGATCCCCGGCCCCCGACCGACGGGCAACGGAGGCTGCGCGCTCCGCGGGCTAGACTGCCGCGGTGCCCGATACCCTTCCCGCGCCGACGGCCGACCGTCTCGCGTCCTGGCTCGACGCCCTCGGCCTGGCGGCGGGACCCCGAACCGACCGCGACGGGATCAGCGCCTGGGACCTCGTCCTCGACGGCCGGCGCCGCCTGGACCTCCGGGTCACGCTCATTCTCGACCCCTCGCTTGGCCTGATCGTCTGGACGCACCTCGCCCCGCCGCTCGGCGACGGGCTGCGCAAGGCCTATCGCACCCTCCTGCGCTGGAACGACGAGTTCCCGCTCGCCAAGTTCTCCCTGGCCGACGATGGCCGGCCGATCCTGTCGGTCGAGATCCCCCGTCGCTGGCTCGATGCCAAGGAGCTTGGGCTGGCCCTCGCGCGGGTCGCCGGGATCGCCGATCGCCTCTTCGACGAGATGCGAGCGTGGGTCTGGATTGGTGGCCGCGTCCCCGCCGGCTACGAGGCCCGTGAGGGTCGGAACGCGGCCCTTCTCGAGCGCTTCGCGAAGCGCCTGCCGGAGCTCTAAGAGGCGTGAGGGGCTCGATCCGGACGCTCGGGGCCGTCGCGCTGGTCGTGGGCATGGCGGTGGCGCCGCTCGCGCATCCGCCCGCGGCCGCGGCGACGGGACCCGTTCCCGCCGCGCCCACCGCCGCCGCGGCGGCTCCCTCCGCGGCTGCCCCGCTGCCCGCCGTGACCCTCGTGACGCGAACGACCTACGACGTCCTGCCGGCTGAGAACCGGGTCGCGGTGACCGTGGCCATCACCGCGACGAGCCACCTCCGTGACACGGTCACCCGTCAGTTCTACGCGGACCGGGCGTACCTGGCCGTCGTCCCGACGGGCTCCAAGTTCCGTCTCTCGGCCGCGGCCGGGTCACCGAGCGTGGCGGTCGCCTCGAAGGGCCCGGCCGGGACGGTCCTCCTGCTGCGGTTCGGGTCACGGCTGGGAGCCGGCAGCTCACTGGCGATGAGCCTGACCTTCGAGATCGCCGATCCGGGCGGCGCTCCCGACCGGCCGATCCGCATCTCGCCGTCACTTGTCGCCTTTCAGGCCTGGGCACTCGGCACACCCGACGTCGCCGGCTCCACCGTCCGGGTCCGGCTGCCGGCCGACTATGCGGTGGTCGTGGGCCGGGGCCCCCTGGCCGGACCGACGACGGAGCCCGACGGCCACCTCGACTTCGACAGCGCGGTCCTGTCGACGCCGGCCACCTTCGTCGCCGACATCCTGGCCGACCGGCCCGGCGACCTCGTCCCGACGAGCCAGTCCATCACCGTCGGCGGGACCGAGGTCACCCTCCTCTCGCGCTCGTGGCCGGACGACCCGGCCTGGCGAGATCGCGTCGGGGACGTCCTGGGCCGGGGCCTGCCGGCCCTCGCAGCCGAGATCGGAGCGCCCTGGCCCCTGGGCCCGCAGCTCGAGGTCCGCGAGACGCTGCCGCGGGCGGGCGTCGGCCCCGGGGGCGTCGCCGGGCCGGGCGTTGCGGCGGCCATCGATCCGGGCGCGTCGCGTCTCGACGTGGCCTACGTCGCCACCACGACCTCGATCCTCCATGGCGCGGCCCGCGCCTGGTTCAACGGCGACCTCGTCGCCGACGAGTGGATCGCCGATGGCTTCGCCGACCTGTACGCAGAGGCGGCCGGGAAGGCGATCGGGGCGGCCGTGGTCTCGCCGACGATGACCGAGGCCGCCCTGGCCCACGCTGCCCCGTTGAATGCCTGGCTGCCCGGCGGCCCGGGAGACGACTACGGGCGCGCCGCGGCGCTGGCACTTGCCCGGGCCATCGACGCCCAGGCGGGCCGGGACGCGCTCCGCGCTGTGTGGGCCGATGCGGCGGCCGGCATCGGTGCCTACCAGCCCGTCACGGCCGGGGGCGCCGGGACCGCGCCCGACAACGCTCCGCCGGAGGCCGCCGTCGGGCCGCCGGACTGGCGCTCGCTCCTTGACCTCCTGGACGCCCACGCCAGCGGCCCCTTCGACGCCCTCTGGCGACGCTGGGTGGTGCGGCCGGACGACGTCGCCCTCCTCGATGCCCGCGACGCGGCCCGGCGGCACTACGCCGAGGTCGTGCGGGCGGCCGGCGATTGGACCCTGCCGCGCTCCGTCCGGGGCGCACTGCGCGCCTGGCAGTTCGTCGCGGCCAACGGCGAGCTCGACGCGGCCACCGCCGTCCTCGCCCAGCGAGACCAGATCACGACCGCCGCCGCCGCCGCCGGCCTGGCGGTCCCGACTCGGCTCAGGCAGGCGTTCGAGGGCACCGACGGCCTGCCGGCAGCGGCCGCCGAAGCGGTCACTGAGCTCGCCGTCATCAGGGCTTTCGCGGAGGCGGCAGCGGCCCGTCCCGTCACGCCGGGCTTCGTCACCAGGATCGGCCTCCTCGGGACGACGCCGGAGGCCGACATGGCCGCCGCGGCGACGGCCTTCGGCAGGGGCGATCTCGACACCACCCTCCGCGATGTGTCCGCCGCCCGCTCCACCTGGCTGGCCGCGCCCGACGTGGCTCGCGGTCGGCTCATCGGCGCGGCGCTCCTCGGCACGGCCATGCTGCTGCTCGCCTGGCTCGTCGCCGGGGCCTGGCGCCGCCGCCGGCCGCGGCCCGGTCCTTGAGCATCGAGACCCGGGCCTGAGCCGGGTGGACCGTACGCTACACTCGCCCTCCGATCCGCAAGCCGTCGCCGACGCCCACGTCGACACCGCTGCGGGCTGCGCGGGAGGGACAGGCGAGAGTGGGGGTCGAGGGCGCGCGACCGGGCGCGCGGCGGCGGAGGCATTGATGCCCATCCATCGGACCAGGCCGTCGTGGGAGATCCTGTCCGGCGATTCGGCGGACGTCTACTTCGCCCGCGCCGAGCGCATCCTCGAGCGGGAAGGCCTCGATCCCATCGTGGTCATGGAGGTCTTTGCCCGCCAGGATGCCCTCCTGTGCGGGATCGACGAGGCCAAGAACCTCCTCGGGACGGTCCTCGCCGAGGTCGACCCCGACGAGACGATCGTGGAGAGCCTCGACGACGGCGATGCCATCGCCCCCAAGGAGGTCGTCCTCCGCATCACCGGCCGCTACCGCGCCTTCGGCCTCTACGAGACGGCGATGCTGGGCATGCTCGCCCAGTCCACCGGCTGGGCGACGGCCGCGCGCGAGGTGGTCGAGGCGGCGGCCCCGGATCCCGTCATCTCCTTCGGTGCCCGGCACGTCCATCCGGACATTGTCGACGTCCTCGACTACGCCGCGATCGTCGGCGGCTGCGTCGGCGCCTCAACCCCGGCCGGGGCCCGCCTGGCGGGCCTGAACCCGACGGGCACCATGCCCCACTCCCTGGTCCTGATCATCGGCGACACCGTCGACGCGGCCAGGGCCTTCGATCGCGAGATGTCCGAGGACGTCCCGCGGATCGTCCTCGTCGACACCTTCCGGGACGAGGCGGAGGAGGCGCTCCGGGTCGCCGATGCCCTCGGGGATCGCCTCTACGGCATCCGCCTCGACACGCCCTCCGAACGCGGCCGCGTCACGGCCGACCTCGTCAAGGAGGTTCGCGCGCGGCTCGACCAGGCGGGCCACGCCAAGGTCCGGATCGTCGTCTCCGGTGGGCTCACGCCGGATCGGATTCGCTACTTCAAGGAGTCCGGGGCCCGGGTCGACTCGTTCGCGGTCGGGTCCTACATCAGCGGCGCGACCCCGATCGACTTCACCGGCGACCTCAAGGAGATCGACGGCCGGCCGATCGCCAAGCGCGGCCGCATCCCGGGACGCACCGACAGCCCCCGCCTCCGCCGGGTCAACCTGGCCGACTGGCGGGCCTGACCGCCCGCCCTTCGTCGAGCGTCGCGCCCGCCGGCGATCCGTGCCACCATCCGCCGATGGACGAGCGATCTCGGCCTCCCGGCGGCGACGCCGATGCCGATGCCGATGGGCGCGAGGGCGCCTACGAGCTCCTCCAGCGCGGCACGGACCTCATGCGCCGCCGGCACAACGCGCAGGCCGCCGTCGTCCTGGCCCGCGCGGCCCGCCTCGAACCGGGCAAGGGCTCCATCCTCGAGGCCCTCGGCCGGGCCCAGTTCAATTCGGGCGACCACGCCCGGGCCCGGGAGACCTTCGAGCGCCTGCTCGAGGTGGATCCCTCGTCGCCGTACGGCCACTACGCGCTGGCCATGAGCCTCAAGAGGCTCCGCCGCCCTGGCCCGGCGCGGACGCACCTGCGGCTCGCCGCGGCCCTGGATCCACACTCGGCCCTGTATCGCAACGCGCTCGCGCGGATGGGTCCCGATCCCGCCGGCTCCCGGCCGGCGAAGGACCAGCCGGGCTGACGCCGTCCGCCGCGACCCGGCGCGTCGGACGCGGCCCCGCAATCGAGCGTCCCGCCCGGTCGAGCGTCCCGCCCGGTCGAGCGTCCCGCTCGGTCGAGCGTCCCGCTCGGTCGAGCGCTTCTCCCCTCCACTTGCCCGCAGACCGGGTCCAGCCGGGCATCGCGTCGGAGCGTTCGGCATTGCGGATCACCGCCCGGATCGCGGTCTCGTCACCGGCCCTGAAGCGCGAATGTTCACGTCGCGCCGAAGGATGGGCGTTCCCGCCGGCCGCCCGTCAGGTCGGGAGCGCGGCCAGGATGCGGGCGAGCCAGAAGAGCCCCAGGAGCGTCTTCGCGTCGCCGATCTCGCCACGCTCGGCCATGGCGACCGCCGCTTTCCAAGGGACGTGCTCGAGCTCAAGTCGCTCGTCCTCGTCGGGCCGCAGCCGGTCGCCGCCGGCCGGCACGAGGTCCGTGGCGAGGTAGAGGTGCATGAGCTCCGTGGCAAACCCGGGCGCGGTCCAGAAGGCCCCGAGGTGGCGCCAGGTCGCGGCCCGGTGGCCGGTCTCCTCCTCGAGCTCCCGTGGTGCGGCGAGAGCCGGGTCCTCCAGGGTCCCGTCGGCCGCCCGGTCGAGGGTCCCGGCCGGGATCTCGAGGAGGGTCCGGCCGGCCGCCAGCCGGAACTGGCGGACCATCAGGACGCGGTCCTCCGGATCGAGGGCCACGATCGCCACCGCACCCGGGTGGCCGACGATGTCGCGGGTCGAACGCCGGCCGCCGGGGGTCAGGATGTCGTCCACCCGGACCTCGATGTAGGCGCCCCGGTGGACGACGCGCGAGCCGACGACCGTCTCGCGAAGGCGGTCGTCGGCCGGATGTCGGTCGCTCGGCTCCCCGGTCACCCCGTCAGGCGGCGGCCGTGGCGCCCGAGGCGATGAGCGCATCGCCGGTCTCGGCGTCGAACAGGTGCACCTTCTCGGCGGCGACGTGGAGGTCGAGGATGTTGCCGGCCTTGACGTTGAACGAGGCAGGCACGATGGCGATCACGTCGGTGTCGTGGCCGGTCACGGTGAGGTGGAGGAGCTCCTCGTTGCCGAGGTACTCGACGACGTCCGCCTTGGCCCGGATCGGCAGGGCCTCGCCGGCGACGCTCATCTCGAAGTGCTCGGGCCGGAAGCCGGCCAGCACGTTCTTCGAGGTGGCACTGGCCAGGGCGCTCGTGAAGCGCGCCGGGGTCGGGAAGTCGAAGCCCGAGCCGCGCATCCGATCGCCGTCGACCGTCAGGGCCGCGAAGTTCATGGCCGGGCTGCCGATGAAGCCGGCCACGAAGCGGTTCCTGGGATGGTCGTACAGCTCCTGGGGCGTGCCGACCTGCTGGAGGAGCCCGTCGGCCATGACTGCGATCCGGGTGCCCATCGTCATGGCCTCGACCTGGTCGTGGGTCACGTACACGAACGTCGTGCCCATCCGCTGGTGGAGGCGGGCGATCTCGGCCCGGGTCTGGACTCGGAGCTTGGCGTCGAGGTTGGAGAGCGGCTCGTCCATGAGGAAGACCGCCGGCTCGCGGACGATCGCCCGGCCGAGGGCGACACGCTGGCGCTGGCCGCCCGACAGTTCCTTCGGCTTGCGGTCGAGGAGCTTCTCGAGGCCGAGCGTGTCGGCCGCCGCCTTGACCCGCTTCTCGATGTCCTCCTTGGGCAGCTTCCGGAGCTTGAGCCCGAAGGCCATGTTGTCGCGGACGGTCATGTGCGGGTAGAGGGCGTAGCTCTGGAAGACCATCGCGATGTCGCGGTCCTTGGCGGCGACGTCGTTGACCACGCGCTCGCCGATCCGGAGGGTGCCCTCGGTGATCTCCTCGAGGCCGGCGATCATCCGCAGGCTCGTGGTCTTGCCGCAGCCCGAGGGGCCGACAAGAACCATGAACTCGCCATCCTGGATC
>JACQEH010000016.1 GCA_016200675.1 Chloroflexota bacterium
ATGGCGACGAGGTCGCCGGCTCCGTCCTCAACTTCGTCTTCTCGGAGGAGAACGCCGCGCTGGGCCTGCGCCGAGGCTGGCTCGAGCATGTCTCGATTCGCCGGCCATGGCGGAGGCGGGGTCTGGCCAGCGCCCTGATGGTCCGATCGCTCCGTCGGCTCCGTGACCTCGGTCTGGACGAGGGCGCCCTCGACACAGACGCCGAAAATCTGACCGGCGCGGTCCGCCTCTACGAGGCGCTCGGCTTCCGCCGGGTCAGGACCTCGGCCCGGTACCACAAGCCGATCGACGCGCCTGACGTCCGGCGCGGCTAGATCGGCAGGCGGCGCTTCCGGGCGACGAGCTCCAGCCACGGGCGCTCGCGGCCGATCGTGGTCTCGGGGCCGTGGCCTGGCAGGACCCGGAGCGGGTCGTCGAACGTCGCCAGCCGGGCCAGGGATTCCACCATCGCCTCCGGGGACGCTCCGGGCAGGTCAACCCTCCCCCAGCCGCTCGCGAAGAGCGTGTCGCCGCTGAAGAGGAGGCCCTCGTCCGGCGACCAGAGGCAGACCGAGCCCACGGTGTGGCCGGGCGTGTGCAGGACGCGCAGCTGGATGTCGCCGAAGCGGACCTCGCCGCCCTCGGCCAGCTCGACCGCAGGAACCGACGGCGGGATATCGAACGGCGCCCACATTGGCTTCGGATTGGTCAGCCGGTACCGGTCGAGGGAGTGGACAGCGACCTCGGCGCCCGTGTGCTCGACGACCGCGGCGTTCTCGCCGAAATGGTCCCAGTGGCCGTGGGAGGTGACGATCAGCTTGAGCGTCCAGCCGCGCTCGGCCAGCTCCCCGCTGATCCAGTCCAGCGACGGGATCGCGGTGTCGATCGCGATCGCCTCGCGCGTGCGCGCATCGGCGAGCAGGTGGACGTTGGTCCGGGCGGGGCCGACGACGCGGGTCAGGCGCTCCAATCAGCCCTCGGCAACGATCCTGGCCCGGATGCAGTCGAAGGCCTGGGCGATCATCTTGTTCGCCGTCCCCTCGACCATCCGGGCGCCGACGCTGGCGAGCATGCCGCTCAGGTTGACGCCCGGGGCCTGGCCGCGGGCCTTGATGACGGCCATGTCGGGTGGCTGTTGCTCGGCGATCTCGAGGTCGACGACGAACTTGGCTGTGATGAAGCCGACGCCGACCTTGGCCCGGGCCTTGAAATGCGTCGGGTCGACGACCTCGATGGACTCGACCCCCGGCCCGCAGGCCCCGACCTTGTCCGGGTCGGTCACGAAGGCGAAGACGCGGTCCCTCGATGCGGGGATGTCGACGGCGCCCGAGAACTCCATCAGCGGCCTCCGGTGGTGCGGGGCGGGATCGCGCCGGCGACGGCGGTCACGACGCCGAGGATGCGGGCTCCGATGATACCGACGCTGGCACGAACGCCGCCGGATCGTGGATGAAGCGGGTCCGGCAGGGCAACGCGCAAGAGGCGCAGACGCCCTCGTGCTCGGCCAGGAGATGACGTGAGCGGGGGTTTCCGCCCACTCCGTTGCCCGTCAACAGGATTCGGATGGCGCCCAGGTGACGATGCCGAGATCGAGGACCGGCGCGGCCGGGACGGTCACGGTGCCGTCGTCCGCCGTCATGGCGAGGCCCGTGATCGCGGCCTCGAGGCGCTCATCGGCGGCGGACCCAGGCCGCGTCCAGAGCTGCCGTCGCAGGAAGGTCAGGAGCTCCTCGTGGTCGGTCCAGCGGCGGCGCTCCCCGACCAACCGGACCGTGGTTGGCCGGGCGCCGCGGGCCTCGAGCAGCTCGACGAATCGCTCGAGGGCCGGCAGGCCGACCCGGGCCTCGCCGTGGACCGGCGGCCAGAACGGAGCTGCCACGGCGGCCGGGCTCTCCTGCATGAGGACGGCCACGCAGAGGCGACGCGCCGCGGCCTCGAGGGCGTCGACGAACGGCCCGATGGCCGCGATGTCGTAGCTGACATGGGCGATGAGGGCGACGTCGGCGACGGGGTCCGGGCCGACGGCCCTCCTGAGCTCGGTGTCGGCCGGCCAGCGGCCATCGAAGGTGCGGACGTTGTCGATCCCGTGCTGTCCGGCCGCCGTTCGGAGGGCCTCGAGCATGGCCGGTGAGGGATCGACCGCCACGACCTCTCGAACGTGCCGGGCGATCGGCAGGGCGTATCGCCCGGCGCCGGCGCCGATGTCCAGCCACGTGTCGGCGGGCCGCGCGAGCGCGACCAGGGCATCGAGGACGGTGTCGCCGGTACGGTCCGGGTCGGCGACGAAGGTCCGGCTGACCTTGGCGTAGAAGTCGCGCCCGTCCGGCGCCTCCCGGAACCGCTCCACCTGGGCGCCGTTGGCCTCCACCCGCTCGCGCCACGCTGCCTCGATGAGCGCGACGAGGTCCGCGCGTCGATCGACGTCGGGGTTCCGTGCGGCGACGTCGATGGTCCGGACCAGCCCGGGGTTCGCATCGAGCAGGGGGCCGAGGCCGCGATCGCCGTGCGCCTGCCCGACCAGGTGCGCCGCCGCCGGTTCGAGGCGGACCGGGTTCCGGGACCCATCCGCGTGACGGGCCTCGACCACCGGCCGGTCAGCGTCGGGGGGCGCCTCCAGGAGCGCCACGATCACGGCCGGGTCGAGGAGCGGCTGGTCACCCAGGGCGACGATCACGACGTCCGGTGGCGGATCCTCGGTCACGGCGGCGGCCCAGCCGGTTTGGAGCGAGCTCGAGAGTCCGCGGCTGGGGTCCTGGTTCACGACCGGCCGGGCCTGGCTGCCCTCGAACGCGGTTGCCAGCGCGTTGCCGGGCGGCACGACGATGAGCGTGTCGTGGATCCCCGCCGCCTCGATGGCGTCGAGGACGTGGCGCAGCACCGGGCGCCCCTCGAGCCGGGCCAGGAGCTTGTCCCCGCCGAACCGGCTCCCGGCGCCGGCCGCGAGGACGATCGCCGTGACGCGGCCGCTCACCCCGGAACCACGGCAGGGCGCGCACCCAGGGGTGCGCCGGAGCCGCCCCGGCGGGCCGCGACGATCTCGGCAATGATCGCCAGCGCCGTCTCGGCCGGGTCCTTGCCGCCCAGGTCCAGGCCGATCGGGCCGTGGACGGCGGCGATCTCGGTTTGCGTGAGTCCGGCCTCGGCCAACCTGGCGCGTCGGTCCGATTGTGTCTTGCGGGAGCCGACCGCGCCGACGTAGCGGGCGCCGCGCCGGACGGCCTCGACGATCGCTGGCTCGTCGAACTTGGGGTCGTGGGAGAGGATAGCCACGGCGTCGTTCGGGCCAACGTCGAGCGTCTCGAACGCCTCATCCGGCCACGCCACCACGATCCGTTCCGCCTCTGGGAAGCGCTCCTGGGTGGCAAAGGCCGCCCGGCCGTCGACCACCACCGTCTCGTACCCGAGCTCCCGTGCGTAGCGCACGAGCGATCGTGCGACCTCGACGGCGCCAACGATCACCAGCCGGGGCCGAACGGGAAAGGCCTCCACGAAGAAGCTGCCACCGGCCACCTCGACCGTCCGCGAGCGACCATCGTCGAGGATGTGCGCGGCGGAACGCGCGAGCTCGGCATCGATATCCGCGTCGCCGGTGCCACCCTCGATGATCTCGCCGGCGACCCCGATGACGAGCGGCGCTACGGGTGGCGCACCGACGCCGGGCTGATGCGGCCCGAATGCCGCGGGCGGCCCGTCCGGTGGCAGCGGGGTGACCACGGCAAGGGACCGGCCGCGAGGACCGACCGACGCCCTCGCCGCGGCGGCCACCGGGGCGGGCATCGCCGGCTGGACGAGGACGTCGATCGTGCCGCCGCAGGCGAGGCCCACATCCCAGGCCTCCTCGTCGCTGATGCCGTACCGGATCACCCGGGCGTTTCCGGTCCGCCGGGCCGTCCGGATCCCCTCGGCCGCGGCGCCTTCCACGCAGCCGCCGCGCACGGAGCCCATCAGCCGGCCGTCATCCGCCACGAGGAGCACGGCGCCCTCGGGTCGCGGTGCCGAGCCGAACGTCCGGACGACCACGGCCCGACCGGCCTCCACGCCCTCGGCTCGCCAGGCATCCAGGGTCTCGAGCAGGTCCCGCATCTCGTCATCGTACGGCGACCGTCGCGGGACGGGCCGGGTCAGGCCCGGGTCCGGGTGCCATCGCGCCGGTCCGGGTCCGGGTGCCATCGCGCCGGTCCGGGTCCGGGTGCCATCGCGCCGGTC
>JACQEH010000165.1 GCA_016200675.1 Chloroflexota bacterium
TCGGCTCGTGCTCGCCCTCGCCGAGCCAGCCGAGCACTCTGCGGTCGAAGACGGTGTCGGTCTCGCCCACGCGGGAAAGCGCCAGCCCGGGAAAGTGAGAGAGCCCGCCCGTGCCGATGCCGAGGGCGGCGTCGGACTCGAGCGGATCTCCGTGCAGGGATCGGACGTGCTGGTGGACCGGCACGATCGCGGCCATGAGGTCGGCGAACTGGACCGGGTTGAGCTGCTGCTCGGCATCCGAGAGGGCATCCTCGGGCGACGGATGGACCTCGACCATGACCCCGTCCGCACCGACGGCCACGCCGCCGATGGCGAGCGGCTTGACCAGCCAGCGCTTGCCGGTCGCGTGGCTCGGATCCACGATCACCGGCAGGTGGGTCAAATGGTGGAGGAGCGGCACCGCGGCCAGGTCCATCGTGTTGCGGGTATAGGTCTCGAAGGTCCGGATGCCGCGTTCGCAGAGGATCACGTTGGGGTTGCCGGCCGCCACGATGTACTCCGCGGCCATGAGGAGCTCCTCGATCGTCGCCCCGAAGCCGCGCTTGAGCATCACCGGCCGGGCCACGCGTCCGACGGCGTTCAGGAGGGAGTAGTTCTGCATGTTCCGGGCGCCGACCTGGAGGATGTCGGCGTACTCGGCGACGATGTCGACCTGGTTCGGTTCCATGACCTCGGTGATGGTCGGCAGGCCGGTCCGGTCGCGGGCCTCGGCAAGGTAGCGGAGGGCTTCGACGCCCAGGCCCTGGAAGCTGTAGGGCGAGGTCCGGGGCTTGAAGGCGCCGCCGCGGATGATCGTGGCCCCAGCCGCCCGGACGGCGTCCGCGGTCTCGAAGAGCTGGTCGCGACTCTCGACCGAGCAGGGCCCGGCCATGATCGTCAGCCCCCCGTCGCCGATGGTCGCGTCGAGGACGCGGATGACGGTGTCCTCGGGCCGGAACTCCCGCGAGGTGAGCTTGAAGGGCCGCGAGATCGGGGTGATCGTCTCGACCCCCGGCAGCGCCCCGAGCCGGCTCATCAGGTCACCGCGACGCGGCCCGACCTCGCCGACGACGGCGATGACCACCCGATCCGTGCCCGCGTGGTCGTACGGCGTCATCCCCTCGCCGAGGATGTGGCTCTTCACCCCGAGGATCTCGGCCTCGGTGGCGGTGCGGGCCATGACGACGAACATCGAGCGTCCTTCCTGTTGGACGGCCGGACCGGAAACAAAAAAGCAGAGGTCTGGACCTCTGCCTCGTCCCGGCACGACGCCTGCCCCCGGCCTCCAGGGCCGGAAACGATCATGCCGGGTCGGTAAACCAATAGGTGCGTGGCATCACGGTCGGGCGACGGTAGCCGAGCCGCCCGCTCGATGTCAACCGGAAGATGCCCGTGGTACCCTCTCCGCCGCTGCGGAGAGGTCGCATAGAGGCCTAGTGCGGCGGTTTGCTAAACCGTTATGGGGTTACACCCATCGGGGGTTCGAATCCCCCCCTCTCCGCCAGATTCCGCCGGCATCGCGTGCGCCCGTAGCTCAGTGGATAGAGCGTCAGGTTGCGGACCTGAAGGTCGTGGGTTCGAGTCCCGCCGGGCGCGCCACACCCCCCGCTGAGTTCGACGTGGATGCTCCGCGCCCGGGTCGCGCTACCCTGACCGCGTGACCACCACGCTCCCGCGTCTCCGCCTGCGCGAGCCGACCCCCGAGCTCCTGGACCTGCCGTGGGAGGAGCCGCTCGCCGAGTGGACGGCCGACGGCCGGATCTTTCGAACCCTGCCCGTGGGCCCTTCCCGCCACCTCGTCCGCTTCCTCGTCACGGAGCGCGGCCTGATCGCCCTCAAGGAGGAGCCGGCGGCCATCGCCGATCGCGAGTACGACATCCTCCGCCACCTCGAGGACGCCGGCCTGCCGGCGGTCATCCCGATGGGCGTCGCGGGCGATCCGTCGAGCGATGCGGCCATCCTCGTGACGCGCTACCTCCCCAACTCCCTCCAGTACCGGCTGCTGCTCTCTCGCGTGCCGCCGGGGCCGGCGTACCTGCGCGACCAGCTCCTGGACGCGATGGCGGGGCTGCTCGTCGAGCTCCACCGGGCCGGCGTCTACTGGGGCGACTGCTCGCTCGCGAACACCCTATTCCGGCGCGACGGCAACCTCGTCCAGGCATATCTCGTGGACGCCGAGACCGCCGAGCTCCATCCCTCGCTGTCCGACGGCCAGCGCGCCTACGACCTCGAGGTCCTCGTCGAGAACGTCGCCTACGGGCTCGCCGATCTCGCGGCCATGCACGATCGCGCGGATCTCGTCGACGACGCCTTCGAGGCGGCGGAGTCGGTCCGCGATCGCTACCTCCGCCTGTGGGAGGAGCTCGCCGCCGCGATCGAGGTCCCGGCCGGTCAGGACGAGCGATTCGAGATCGCGGCCCGGAACCGACGCCTCAACGATCTCGGCTTCGCCGTCGCCGCCGCCCGCTGGCTGGCGGACGTCTACGAGCCGGCCCTCGGGCGCCTGAGCGCGGTGGTGGGGCCGGGTGGCGATGCCGTTCAGGCCTACTGCGACGTGCTCGAGACGAAGTGGCTCCAGTCCGAGCAGGCCCGGCGCGACGTCGGCCTGGAGAGGGCCCTCGAGGCGTACCTCACGAGCGGCGCCGCCGGGCCGGAGATCAGCGGCGCCATCGGCGCCCTGCCATGACCCACCCCGGCGACGGAGTCGAGCCGCTCCTCGGAGCGCGGGCCCTCGGCGACGCCCCGGATCGCCTGGCGCTCGCGGCCGGGCCCCACCAGATCGTCAGCGGCTGGGCAACCGTCGAGCTCGACCGGGCCGAGGAGGAGGTGGCCGGGCTGCTCGGGCTCGACGAGCCGGTGCGGGCCTCGGCCGTCGATGACGACCGGGTCCTGGGGGCCCGCTGCCGGCTGCTGCAGGCCGGCACCACGAGCGTCCTGCTGATGGAGCCCTCCACCGAGGGCCGGCTGGCGGCCGCCCTTGCCCGCCGCGGCGAGGGGTTCACGGTGCGCTACCTGCTCGTGGACGGCGGTGCGCCCGAGCGGGCGCGACGTGCCGGCTTCATGCTCACCTCCGCCGGCCGCGGCCCGTTCGGCGGCGAGCGCCTGGTCGTCGACGGGCCGCGTTCGGGCCCCTTCCTCGTGCTGGCCGGCCTCGACTGACCCGGCCCTCCACCGCGCGGTAGGATCGAGGCCCGGATCCCTGCAGGAGGATGTGATGCGCGTCGGCTTCGTCGGGCTCGGAACGATGGGCGGGGCCATGGCCGCCAACGTCGCCCGGGCAGGCTTCACCGTGACGGCCTGGAACCGGACGCCCGGCCGCGCGGCCGAGCTGGCCGGGCTGGGGGTGACCTTCGCCGCCAGCCCGGCTGCCGTCGCCGCCGCCACCGACGTCGTGATCACGATCGTGTCCGACACACCGGATGTCGAGGCCGTCCTGTTCGGGCCCGGTGGTGTCGCGGCGGGTGCGGCGACCGGGAGCATCGTCGTCGACATGTCCACGATCTCGCCCTCCGCCACTCGCGACTTCGCGGGGCGGCTGGCGGCCCACGGCGTGGCGATGCTCGACGCGCCGGTCTCGGGCGGCAGCGAAGGGGCGAGGAAGGGGACGCTGTCGATCTTCGTCGGTGGCAGCGAGGCGGACCTCGACCGCGTGCGACCGGTCCTGGCCACGATGGGGACCACGATCACGCTCGTGGGTCCGATTGGCTCGGGCCAGGCCGTCAAGGCCGTCAACCAGGTGATCCTGGCCGGGACGTATCTCGGCGTCGCGGAGGGCATCGTGCTGGCCATCAAGGCCGGCCTCGATGTCGAGCAGACGGTCGCCGCGCTGTCGGGCGGGGCGGCACAGTCGTGGGTCCTCGCCAACCGGAGCGGCCGGATGCTGGCCAATGACTACCCGCTCGGGTTCAAGGTGGCGCTCCATCGCAAGGACCTCGGGATCGCCCTCCAGCTCGCTCGGGAAACCGGGACCGCCCTGCCGATCTCGGCGCTCTGCGAGCAGATCGAGGCCGGGCTCATCGGGGCCGGGCATGCCGACGACGACATGTCGGCCGTCGCCCGGGCGATCCGGTCCCTGTCCGCGCTGGAAGCCTGAGGCGCGCCGCCCGGCCGCCCGCCTGCGACGGTCAGTCGAGGCCGACCAGGAGCATGGGCTCGCCAAGCTTGCCGTAGTAGCGCGGGCGGAAGCGCTCCCGGTTGTACATGTCGTCGACGTTGACGCGCCGGGCCGCGACGCCGGTCGACTGGAGATCCACGTGGGCGTACTTGCCGTCGCGGATGCCCACCATCTGGCCGAAGACGCCGTCGCCCACGAGGTCCATGGCCACGTTGGCGAAGGTCGAGGCAACGATCTGGTCGAGGGCATCGGGCTGGCCGGAGCGGAGGTCGTAGGTCAGCTCGATGGCCAGGGACTCGATGCCGGTGCGGGCCGAGAGCTCCGACGCCAGGATCTCGCCGACGTTCGCCTTGTGGCGATGGCCGAAGGCATCCTCGGGGCCGTAGTCGGGGATCTCCGCCCCCTCCCAGATGGCGCCCTCCGCCGTGACCACGATGGCGTAGCGGCTCGGCGATCCGTCGTGCTCCTCGGCGAGGACGTCGGCCAGGCGGCCGATGTCGTAGCGGGCCTCGGGAATGACGCACCGGGCCGACGTGACATAGGCGGCGAACAGGGCCGAGAATCCCGCGTCCCGGCCGAAGATCCGGAAGACCCCGATCCGCTCGTGGCTGCCGAGCGTCGTCCGCTGCCGATCGATGAGCTCCTTGGCCCGGGTGATCGCCGACGAGAAGCCGATGCAGTACTCGGTGCCGGGGACGTCGTTGTCCATCGTCTTGGGGATGGCCACCAGGCGCACGTCACGACCGGCCAGGATCCGGGCGAAGGACAGCGTGTCGTCGCCGCCGATCGCCACCAGGACGTCGATCCCCAGCTGGTCGAGGTGCTCCAGCACGAGCGGCGTCAGGTCGAAGCGGTCGTCGCCGATCTGGGCGGCGTCCACGCGCTCCTTCGGCAGCCACGGCGGGAGCGCCGATCGAGGCATCTTTGCGGGGTTCGTCCGCGACGTGTGGAGGATCGTGCCGCCGGTCCGGTCGATGGCCCGGGTGTTCGCCCGGTCGAGACGCCGGAGGTATTCGGGGTCGAGCGAATCACCGGGCTGGACGTGGGTGAGTCCCTCCCAGCCGCGGCGGATTCCGATGACCTCCGCGCCGAGCTCGGAGGCGCGATACGTGACGCTCTTGATGACGGAGTTGAGGCCGGGGACGTCGCCGCCGCCGGTCAGGATGCCGATTCGTCGTGGTGGTTGCACGGCGCAATCGTAGTGCGCGCGCCGGCTCGGCATGGTCGGCTGGAAGAGCGCGGTCATCTGGGTCCTCGAGGTCCACGGAGCGGCGGGTATGATCGGCCCATGAACTACGAGCTCTACATGGGCGAAGCGCTGGCCGAGGCACGCTCGGCGGCCGCCCGCGGCGAGCGGCCCCATGCCGCGGTCGCCGTCATGGACGAGGCCATGGTCGCCCGCGCCGGCGACCGCGTCGTCGAGACGGCAGACCCGACGGCCCACGCCATCCTCCTCGCCCTTCGCGAGGCATCGCGCCGCCTGGGAACGACCCGCCTCCAGGACCTCACCATCTTCGCGACCGTCGAGCCGTGCGTCATGTGCCTCGGGGCGATGCTCGCCAGCGATGTCGAGGCGCTGGTGTATGCCGCGCCGAATCGCGAGGACGGGGCTGCCGGGACGATCCTCCAGCTCGCGGATCATCCCGGGCTCGGCCGGCGCATCCGCGTCGTCAGCGGCATCCGTCGCGACGAGGCCGAGGAGCTCCTGGCGGCGCGCGTCGCGGGATAGCCGCGCCGCCGGCGCAGCCGTCGCCGGCGAGGCCCGCCGCCTGCGCCCGATGCGCGCGGGAGCATCGCGACGCCCGTTGCGGGCGGCATCGAGACGCCCGTTGCGGGCGGCATCGAGACGCCCGTTGCGGGCGGCTCCGGGACCCCTGCTATCCTCTCGCGCGGAGAGGTGTCCGAGTGGTTGATGGTGCCGCTCTCGAAAAGCGGTGTGCGAAAGCACCGTGGGTTCGAATCCCACCCTCTCCGCCACGCACGCTCGCCTCGGCCGGGCCATCCCTTCGTTGTCGGGTCCGCTCGCTCGCTCACGCACGTTCAAGTGCGCTCGCTCGCGTGCTCCCCTCTGCCTTGGGCTGACCTCGGCCGCGGCGAGCGTGAACCGGGCCTGTCCGGCCCTGCGAGGCGGTCCTCGCCGGGTTCGGGGCGAGCGGTTCGGTGCATCCCCCAGCCACGACTCTCCAGCCCCGAGGCCCCGTGGGCTAGACTCGCGACGGCCCGGAGAGGTCGCCTAGTGGACTATGGCGCCGCACTGGAAATGCGGTTCGCGGCAACGCGTCGAGGGTTCGAATCCCTCCCTCTCCGCCATTCGCCCCCCCGACGGCCCCGCCGGGCTTGCCGGTGCGTCACGGATACGTGCTCGACGCGGCTCGGGCCGTGGTCACCCTCGGTAGAATTGCGGCCCGCGCACGAGTTCCTGACCGCTGGTCGCGGAAACGTGCTCCAGCGTCGCGGGTCCCGCTCCCGCCGCTTGCCGGCGCACGAATGCGTGCCCGCCCGGCACGTGTCGGTCCCGTCGAACCTCCCAGGACGAACGACCGCCTCTCGGGCGCGTCCATGCGCGGCGACCCGGCTCCACCACGACGCAGCGCCTCCACGACCTCGCGAGCCCGTGGCCGGCCCGTGACCGGCTCGCGGCGAGGTTCGGATCGTTTCCCGGTACACTCAGCCGTGCCGTGCTAGGCGGGGAACTAGCGGTGCCCTGTACCTGCAATCCGCTCCAGCAGGGCTGAATTCCCCCTCGAGGTCCCCGCGCTCGGAGGCCGCCGCCCCAGGCGACGTTGAGGATCGGGTCCCGCGCAGCGGCGAATCGCGAACCGTGTCAGGTCCGGAAGGAAGCAGCACTCAGCGAAGCTCGTCGGGTGCCGCGGACCGGCCTGGTCCGAGCCGCCTTCGGTGGTGGGCCCGGGTGGCGGTCGATCGACGGGGGGTGCACGGCAATTCATCGAGCCGCGGGGCGTCCCAGGAGCGTCGTGACCAAGACCGCGTCGACCGAGATCAGCACTCCGGGATCGCCGCACCAGGCGATCTACCGCCGCTGGCGCGCCCAGACGTTCGCCCAGATCGTCGGCCAGCGAGCGGTCGTGGAGACGCTCAGGAACGCCGTGCGCACCGGCCGTGTCGCCCACGCGATCCTCTTCGTCGGCCCGCGGGGGACGGGCAAGACGTCGCTCGCCCGGATCCTGGCCAAGGCCATCAACTGCACCAATCTCCAGGACGGCGATCCCTGCGACGTCTGTCCCTCGTGCGTCGCCATCCGCGAGGGGCGGGCCCTCGACCTCGTCGAGATCGACGCCGCCTCGAACCGCGGCATCGACGCCATCCGCGAGCTCCGCGAGCGGATCAACTACGCCCCCACCGACCTCAAGCGCAAGGTCTACATCCTCGACGAGGCGCACCAGATCACGAAGGACGCCTGGAACGCCCTCCTGAAGTCGCTGGAGGAGCCCCCCGACTTCGTCGTCTTCATGTTCGCCTCGACCCATCCCCAGGACTTCCCGCCGGCGATCCTGTCGCGCCTCCAGCGCTTCGATGTCCGCCGCCTCACGGTCGAGGAGATCGAAGGCAAGCTGGCAAGGATCCTCGAGGGCGATGGCCGCGTCGCCGAGCCCGACGCCATCCACCTGATCGCACGCCTGGCCGCAGGCGGGATGCGCGACGCCGAGTCGATGCTCGACCAACTACTCGCCTCGAGCAGCGAGCGACTGACCGAGGCCGCGGTTCGGGACCTCCTCGGCCTGGCCGGCGCGGAGACGGTCGATGCCTTCGTGGCCGCCCTCGTCGATGGCGACGCTGCGGCCGGCCTCCGGATCCTCGACGAGCTCGAGGACCGCGGCCGCGACCTT
This sequence comes from Chloroflexota bacterium, assembly GCA_016200675.1. Taxonomy (GTDB): domain Bacteria; phylum Chloroflexota; class Limnocylindria; order Limnocylindrales; family CSP1-4; genus UBA5189. The sequence goes on from JACQEH010000165.1 coordinate 7,942, forward strand.
CGAGCCCTGCTCGACCAGGTCGTCGATGTGCTGCGGGCGGGATTGGTCGGGCCGGGGGCCTCGTCGTCCGGCACGGCCCACGCCGGCAGCACTCACGCCGGTACCGACCTCGTCCGGGTCGCCCGGCGCATGGCGGCCATCGATCCCAATCGAGCCGGCATCGGCGGCCTTCGCCTCCAGCTCGAGCTGGCCCTCTTCCCGGTCGAGGAGCCGGGGACTCGAGGCGCGGGGGCACCCGCACTGGGACCCGAGCACGCCGCTCAGGTCCAGCCCGAGCGCCTCGCGCGCCCGCGCGCGACACCGTCGCCTGTACCCGGCGCCGCGCATGCGGCCCCCGCCCCGACGGCCCCCGCCGCCCCCGCACCGGCCGCCCCGAAGGCCCCCGCCGCCCCAGCGCCGGCCGTCACTCCCGCGAAGGAACCTGCCCACATCGACCCGGGCGCCCCGGCGGGCTCGGACCTCGCCACACTCCGGAGCCGCTGGCCCGAGGTCGTCGCCCGGATCAGCGCCCACCCGCCGACCAAGCCGCTGATCACCGTCTGCCGCCCGATCGCCGTCGAGGACGGGATCGTGACCCTCGGCTT
>JACQEH010000171.1 GCA_016200675.1 Chloroflexota bacterium
CTGGTCCTACAAGGAGTTCGAGGGCCGGTCGATCAGCGTCGTCGACGAGCTGGGGGCCACGATGCGGGCGAATCCGGACCTCAAGGTCCACATCGCCTGCGGCTACTACGACGGCGCGACGCCCCACTTCGCGGCCGAGCACGTCGTCGCCCGCCTGCCGCTCCCCGCCGAGCTGGCCGGCAACGTGGAGCTCGCCCATTACGAGGCGGGCCACATGATGTACGTCCACGAGCCGTCAAGGATCCGCCAGTCGGCTGACCTCGCCAGCTTCATCGCCCGCTCGACGCCCCGGCGCTAGGTCTGGACGCGGGAGGCTGGGCCCGCATCCAAGCCTCCGAGCTGGCGGCTGAGGGCCGCCTCCGGTACGGCGCGGTGTGGCACGATCAGCGGGACCGGCCGCGGCGTGGCCGGGCCTGCACGAGGCATCGCCCGGCCCATGCGCAGCTTCCGACCACTCGACGTCGCCTTCGGCTCGCCGATCATGCGCCGCGTCCTGTGGCACACGAAACGAATCGCCGGGGCGCTCGTGGCGCTCGTCATCGACTTCCTGCTCAAGGAGGGCCAGGGATTGGGCGCTTCCGGCTACAAGGACCACATCGTCGTCTGCGGGTGGAATGCGACGGCCCGCGAGCTCATCTCGGAGCTCCGTGGCGACGAGTACAAGGCCAAGGTGGTCGTCCTCGCCGATGTCGGGAAGAACCCGGCGGGCGAGGGCGTCTACTTCGTCCGGGGCGACGCGACGACGGCTGCCGACCTCAAGCGGGCGGGCATCGAGGAGGCCGCGGCTGCCCTCATCTTCCCTGCCGACGCCTCGAACGAGGCCGATATGCACGGCATCCTGACCGTCATGGCCATTGAATCGATCGCCCCGAACGTGCGGACCGTGGTGGAGGTCAACAACCCGCGCCACGTGGAACACTTCCAGCGGGCCAACGCGAGCGAGGTCCTCGTCACCTCCTCGCTGGCGTCCCGCCTGCTCGCCCGCTCGGCTCTCTACCCGGGCCTGACGGGCCTCGTCACCGACATCGTCTCGGGTGGCGTGGGATCGGAGCTGTACCGCGTGGAGCTGCCCCAGAAGTTCCTCGGCCTGACCATCGACGAGGTGAGCGTCCGGCTCCGGGAGGAGCACCGGGCCACCCTCCTGGCCGTGGGCCGGGGGTCCCAGACCGTGGTCAATCCGCCCTCGGACTTCCGGGTCCAGGCGAACGACGACCTCCTGGTCGTGGCGGAGTCCCTCGGGACCCTGGCGCCGCTCCGGCCGGACCGGGCGATGCATCTGGCCGCGGAGCGCCACGTCCATGAGCATGTCCACGGCCATGAGGAAGAGCCGGCCTGAGCAGGGCGATCGTCGGCTGGCCGGTGCGGACGGCCGCCACGCCCCGCGGAACGCGGACACGTCATGCCGTCGCTGGGAACGGCGATCGCGCTCGATGATCAGCGTCGTGGTCCCTGCCCGCGGCATGGAGCGGAATCCGCCGGTACGGGCGCGCGGCGCCGCGTGGGTGCGCTCTGCTTGATCAACCACGGCGATCAGCTGGTCGAGCGCCGACGTTGCCGCGGCACGAAGGTCGACGGTGGATCCGATCTGGAGAACGCCGCGTATCGGCAGGGAGGGCCGGCCGTCCCTACGATCGGGGACACGCGCCCATCCGCATGACGAGGCATTCGACCGTGTCCAACGCTCGCCGATGGCGCCGACCCGGCCTCGGCACCGTGGCTGCCGCGCGGATCGCCTGCGTGGCGATCCTCGTCACCGCCTGCGGCAGCTCGACCTCCTCCGCGGCGCCGGTGACCCTGCGTCTCGAGGTCAGCATGACGCCCGAGGAGCTGGCCAGCTTCAACCCGGCGATCAAGGCCATCGATGCCGCCCATCCGGAGTGGATCATCCAGGTGGAGCCCGTGCCCCAGGACGGCGAAGTGGAGAAGATCACGAACGAGCTGGCCGGCGACAACCTGCCGGACATCGTCCGGGTGACCGGCTCGAACGCCCAGCAGTGGATCCGCCGGAAGGCCTTCACCGACCTGACGCCCCTGGCCACCGGCGCGGGGCTGGACCTCGCCGACTTCTATGCCGGGACCCTCGACCAGTTCCGCTGGCAGGGCGAGCTGTGGGGCATCCCCGACACCGCCAGCCCGGAGATCGTCTTCTACAACAAGGCGATGTTCGACGCGGCCGGCCTGTCCTACCCCACCGAGAGCTGGACCTACGACGACATGCGGGCCGCGGCGAAGAAGCTGACCCTCGACACGGCCGGCCACGACGCCACCGACGCGGCATTCGATCCCTCGAAGGTCCGGCAGTGGGGCTGGAACGGGGGCCTTACCTACTTCTGGCAGAACGAGGAGGTCAAGGCTCTCGGCGGCAACCTGTGCGCCAATGCCGACTGCACGCAGATGGACTTCACGAGCCCGGCGACGTCGAAGGCGATCGGCTGGTGGGTGGGGCTGGTCCGCGACGACCACGCCGGCCTGTACGACCCGTACGGCAGCTCCCAGAAGGGCGTCGACGGCGATCCCTTCATCGCCGGCGTGGCGGCCATGGGCTCCAACGGGTCCTTCGCCATCGGCCAGCTCGACGCCGAGGCAAAGGTCAAGTACGACGTCCTGCCGCCGTTCCTCGGCGTCGACGGGGCGCGCCACACGCCCCTCAGCACCAACGGCTACGTGATCGGCGCCCAGTCGAGGCACCAGGCCGAGGCCTGGAAGCTCATCCAGCTCCTCGTCGCGCCCGATTTCCTGGCCACGACGTGGGGCAGGCCGGGTCACGCCGTCCCCGCCCGGCGATCCGCGGCCAGCTCGGTCATCGACCTCTCGCATGCGCCGGCCAACCAGGCGGCGATCCTCACGGCGATGGGCGTCGGGGAGATCTTCAGGCCCTATACCTCGAGTGCCTTCGCCACCTACCAGGCGACCCTCGACCTGTTCATGAAGATGAACACTGGGGCCGTCTCCCTCGCCGATGGTGAAGCGGCGCTGGAGAAGGCGGCCAACGACACCCTCGCCCCGGACCGCTCGCCCTGACCGCGACGGCGCATCCCCGGGATGGATCGGCCGTGCGGCCCCGGCGGACCCGCGGGCCGGGTCATCGCGAGCGCTGGTTCTACCTGCTCGTGGCGCCCTGGCTGGCCGGCTTCGTCCTCTTCCAGGCCGGCCCCATCCTGACCGCGGGCACGCTCGCCTTCGCCTCGTGGCGACCGCCGCTCCCGATCGAGTGGACGGGTCTCGACAACTTCCGGGCGATGCTC
>JACQEH010000172.1 GCA_016200675.1 Chloroflexota bacterium
ACACCCCGACGGAGGAGGAGGTCGGGGTGTCGAGGGTGCGCTCGCGAGATGACCGTACCTTCACGCCGTTCGCTGAGACGGTGATGAGAATCACGTCCCGAGATCAGGTCCCGAGATCCGGTTCGCAGCCGGGCCTCGTAGTGTCGACATGACGGAGGCCGCGGATCACCATGCGCGAATGCGCAAGGACGCCGCGGCCGGACGGAGGGATGGGCAGGGATCCGATGAGGGGCGTAGATTCGATGACGATCGAGCGCTCGCCAGCCGCATCGCCGGTGGCGACGACGCCGCGTTCATGACGGTCTACGACCGCTACGGCGACATGCTCTTCGGCACGGCGATGCGCTTCTTCCGCGACCGCGATACCGCGGCGGATGTCGTCCAGGAGACGATGCTCGCGGTCTGGCGCCGGTCAGCGCAGTTCGATCCCGGCCAGGGCTCGCTCGGCGCGTGGATGATGGGCATCGCCCGCAACCGGTCCATCGATCGCCTGCGGGCCGAGGCCCGCCGGCCCAGGCTCGTTCGGCCAGCCGCCGAAGCGGGCGTCGGGGACGATGCCGCCGATCCCCTCGCCTGGGCCGCCCGGGCGCTCGGGGCCCCGGATCCCGACGAGCCGGCGAACGAGGCCGCTCGGCGCTGGGTCCGGGCGCTCCTCGCCACGACGTTGGCCGAGCTGCGGCCCGAGGACCGCGACGTGCTGGTGCTCGCCTATGACCACGGCCTCAGCCAATCCGAGGTTGCGATCCGCCTCGGCCTGCCGATCGGCACCGTCAAGTCGAGGACCCGGCGGGCGCTGGCCGGCCTGCGAAATCGGCTGGCGACCGTCCCGGACCTTCTCCCCGGCCGGTCGCAGGGCGCGGTCGCGCCCGAATGGGAGCGCGAGCGATGACCACGCTCTCGCATTCCGCGGCCCACGAGCGACTGGCCGACCTTGCTCTGGAACCGGCCGCCTTCCAGCGCTTCGCGGAGGGCCTGGAGATCGCCGGTCCTGCCGGTTCGACCGACGACGCGGATCAGCTGGCTGCCCACGTCGCCGGATGCGCGGACTGCCGGGCCGAGCTCGAGGCGTGGCTCCGAGTGCACGCCACGGTGATCGGCGCGCTCGACGGGCCCGAGGGCCGAATGCCGCTCGCCGACCTCGCGACGGAGCGGCCGATCGCCGCCCCGGCGTCGCTGCGCTCGGCGGTGGCTGCCATCGCGGTTCCGTCTGGATCCGCCGAGGCCGGCGGGACGAGCGAGTCGCCGGCCCGGGCTGCCCGCCGGCCCCAGGGTCCCTCGTCCGTTGCCGTGGACAGGGTCGCAGCCGATGCCCGGCCGAAGCGGACGGCGCGCCGCTCCGCCAGGCTGCTGCCCCTCGTGGCAGTGCTGGCCGTCGTGCTTGCCTCGGGCGGCCTCCTGCTCGACCAGGCGCGTCAGCTCGACCGCGCCCGCGCGGACGCGGCCGCCCTGGCGACGGTGACCGCGACCCTCGATCGCGTCCTGCTTGATCCGACCCATCGGGCGGTAGCCCTCACGGCCGCGGATGGCAGCATCGGGGGCTCGCTCGTCTGGTCGGGCCACGACCTCGTCGTCCTCACGACGGCTCTCGCCCAGCCGTCGGGCGAGGCGGTCTACCGATGCTGGATCGAGCGCGACGGCAAGCGCTCGCCGGTCGGCCGGATGTTCTTCGCTGATGGGACGGGCTATTGGATCGGCTCGCTGGGGGCGTGGGCCACGACCTCGTTCACGGCCGGGTCGAGATTCGGCATCAGCCTCGAGCCGGCGGGCGGCTCCACGGGTGCGCCGGCCGTCCTGCAGGCGGCGCTCGGCAACTGACGCCCCCCGTCGCGGCTTGCCGCGGGCCGCAGGCCGTGGTTGACTGCGGCAGGCGCCCGAGGGGGTGCGAGAGGAGGGACCAGATGGGCGCAACCGGTTCGGGCACGCGCGACGACCCCTGGCAGCTGACCACGCCCCCCGGCACGTCGACCTACCAGATGTGGCGGGACGAAACGGCCAGCCCGCCGACGCTCGTCTGCCAGGTCGGCTCGACGCAGCTCAAGTACGACCTTCGCGCCATCGACGACCTCCACGCCATGCTCAAGGCCCATGGCGACTGGATGCCGCTCGGTGCCGCCGACGAGCAGAAGCCGGCCGCGGCCGGGACGGTCGAGGCCTGGGGCCGCAGCGAATCGAACCCCGTCGGGGGCTGGTACGGCCTCCGGAAGGGCTATCGCGGCCGCTTCGGGATGTACCTGCCGCCGCTCCTCGAGGCGCTCGGCCTGGCCGAGGTCAGCCACGACGCGAAGAACAACCGGATGCGCGCCCGCTGACCGGCGCCGCGTCGGGCCTGCGGCCCGGCCCCCGCCCTCCCAGGCCCGAGTCAGCCCTCGCGTCGACGGTTGTGGCGGCGCCCGTCGGCGGCTTCCACGAGCGCGACGGGTTCCGGGGCAGCGGGCACGTTCGGAAGGTCGGTCGCCTCCCGAAGCCCGGTTCGGATGATCCGGTCGAGCTCCTCGACGGCGCGCCCGTCCGTCTCCACCGGTCGGTAGGCGGCCAGCCGCCGGTCGACCTCGGTGGCACAACGCGCCGCGGTGTCCGGTGCCCCGGCCTTCGTCCAGTTCTCCCGGTTGTCGCGCTCCCAGGCCCGGCTCGGCAGGTGGAGCGACGTCGGCCAGTTGGCGGTGGTGTGCTCGGCCATGATCAGGTGCTGGTCGGCGAGGAGGTGCTCCAGGAGCCCGTCGACGGGCAGGTCGTCCTGCGGGGCGACATCGCGGACGAAGTGGAGGACCTGGGCACAGACTTCGTCGTCGAAGACGAGCTTGGGGAGGCTGAAGACGAGGAGGAAGTCGAGCATCCCGGGTCCGGAGACGCTGTTGACGCCGGCCAGGGCCGCCAGGAGCGCACTGCCGAACGTCTCGGCGCCGGCCTGGGCATCGAGCAGCTTGGCATCCGAGAGGGCCATGTACGACTGCGTCGGCAGGTTCAGCGACTTCGCCACCTCGACGTAGGCGACATCGAGCTGGAGGGCCTCGATGGCGGCCATCGGCGAGCTTGCGATCTTCATGTGGAAGGTGGCCGGCGCGCCGCCGAAGAGCACCGGCGCTCCGGGCCGGATGAGCTGGGCCATGGTGATCCCGGCCAGGACGTCAATCGTGTGGAAGATCGTGGCGCCCACCGTGGTCACCGGGGCGATCAGGCCCTGGAGCGTGACCGGCACGATCTCGACCGGGATGCCGGCCTCGACGCAGTCGATGAGGTTCTGGCACGAATCCTCGCTGTAGCGGAAGTTGCCGCTTGCCGTGATCGTGAAGATCGTCATCGGCCGGGCGATGAGGTCCGCGCGGTCGCGGCGGAAGAGCTGCTGCATCTCCACCATGCGCTCGACGCCGTGCTCGGTGAAGGCGCCGGAGACGATCGGCTTCTTCGAGTTGGTCAGGGCCAGCCGCAGGCGCCACGCGTCAGACACGCCGGCCTCGATGTCGTCGTTGGTCGAGAAGGCCGTGGCCAGGTAGGCGATGTTCGGCAGCCCGTCCGCGAGCCGGATGTACTCCACGAAGTCGGTCGTGCCGGCCAGGCGGACCTCGCCCGTCCGGTGGTCCTGGACCTTGAGGCCGGAGGAGCCCGGGACGAAGTGGACGCGGTCGCCGCCGAGGTCGGCATGGGGGTTGCCGTCGCGGTCGAAGAGAACGAACGACGACGGTGCGCCGGCGATCGCCCGCTCGACCACGTCGCGCGGGAACAGGACGCGCTCGCCGCGAGCGTCCATCGGCAGGCCCTGCTCGCGGAGCCGACGCCGCATCTCGGCGCCGCGGATCTCCATCCCGGTGGTGGCGAGGACGCGGAGGGCCTCGTCGACGATGCGGTCGATGAGCTGCGGCTCCAGAACCCTGATCGTGGGACGCATGCGCCTCCTCGGAACGCAGGCCGTTGACGACAGCCGGTCGTTCCATGGTGGCGCGCCGGCCGGATCGCTGCACGAGCCTGTTGCACACGATGCTCCGACCAGGCCCGGACGCTCCCCGATGAGCTAGCGAGCAATCGTCCCTGGCAGGGTCAGGAAGCCCGGCCCGAGCTGGCCCGCAACGAGGCGCACGGAGCCGTCGCCGGTGTTGAAGACGGTGATGGAGGCGGGCCTGGTCGTGGCGGTTCCACCGGCGTTGGATTCTGGGCTCCCGGCCGCGTAGAGAAACTTGCCATCGGGGCTCACTGCCAGCGATACGAAGTCGGCGGTTGCCGGCCAGTGGGCGACCTGGCGGAGTGACGTCGCATCGAAGACAAAGACGCCGGCAGATCCGGCGAGCTCGGCCCCGGCGGGCCCGCCCGTGATGCCCAAAGCGTAGATCCGGGTGCCGTCCGGCGAGATGACGATACCGGGCGAGAGGAGGACCTTGGCTGCCACCGCCGGGGTGAGCCAGCGTCCGAAGGCCGCGATGGGGCCGCCGGCGGCGGTCGTCGCGGCGCCCGCCCCGGTCGTTGTCTCGCCCGTGGCGAGGTCAATCCGCGTCAGGATGTCGTCGATCGGGTTCCAGAGGTAGGCGGCTCTGCCGTCGGGGCTCACCGCGGACGTCGCCGACG
>JACQEH010000166.1 GCA_016200675.1 Chloroflexota bacterium
CCCCGTCTCGGGGTCCTGGAGCAGCTCGTGTTCTTCGCCTCCCTGTACGCGATCCCGCGAAATGAGGCCGCCGCCCGGGCCCGCGACTGGCTCGCCCGCTTCCGCATTCCCGAGTACGAGAAGCGCCGGGCCGAGGAGCTCTCGAAGGGCAATCAGCAGAAGGTCCAGCTGATCGCGGCGATCCTCCACGAGCCCGAGGTCGTGATCATGGATGAGCCGTTCGTCGGCCTCGACCCGGTGAACGTGTCGCTCCTCAAGGAGGCCTTCGAGGAGATGCGCCGGCGTGGCACGACCCTCATCTTCTCGACCCACCAGATGGAGATGGTCGAGGAGCTGTGCGAGGCGATCGCCATCATCGACGCCGGCCGCCTCATCCTTGGCGGCCCGATCCGCGACGTCAGGCGCTCTACCGGCCGGCGCGTCGTCCGCATCGGCGTCGAAGGCGACCATGACCTGCCGTGGCTGGCCGAGCTGCCCGGCGTCACCATCGTCAAGCCCGGCATCGACTACGCCGAGCTGGATGTCCGCGGCCGCGATCCGCAGGAGATCCTCCAGGCCGCGCTTGCCCACGGCGAGCGGGTGACCGAGTTCGTGATCGCCGACCCCTCGATCGAGCAGATCTTCATCGAGCATGTCGGGCGGGCCCCGTCCGAGGACCACCACCTGGCCGCGGCCGGCGCGGGGACGAGCCCCGCAGCCGGCGCCGCGGGAGCGGCCGGAGGCGTGGGGAGCGGCGGCGTGGGGAGCGGCGGCGCGGGGAGCGGCGGCGCGGGAGCGACCGGTGCCGCAGGGAGCGGCGGCCCTGCGAGTGGGTCGACCGGAGCCCGGCCATGACGCCGACACTGGCCGAGAACCTGCGCAACATCGCCGCGGTCGCCCGCCGCGAGTTCTTGTGGCGCGGCCGGACGCGAACCTTCCGGATCACGACCCTCCTGCTCGTCGTCGTCGGCGTCGGCCTGGCCCTCGCGCCGGTGATCATTCGCTACCTCGATCGCGGCAGCACCGGGGATCGCGTCGAGGTCTTCGTCGGCGACACCAAGCCTGGCGTCGATGTGCCGCTTGCCCTGAATTCGCTCCTGAACGCCCCGACGCCCGGCGTCCCCGTGAGCAGCGGCTCGAGCCCGTCCTTCCGCGTCGAGGCGACCGACGACGTCACGGCTGCCCGGGCCCGGGTCGTCGCCGGATCCACGGCCGCGCTGCTCGTCCTCGATCGATCCGTCGCCGGCGACCTGACGTTCAGGCTATACGCCAAGGACTCGATCATCGTCCGGCGAAACCAGCTGATCCAGGCCGCGGCCAGCTCGATCGCCATCCAGGACCGGCTCTTGAAGGCCGGGATCTCGCCGGGCGACCAGGCGAAGCTGTTCGCGCCGCCGGCCTTCGCCCTCGAGGCCGCCGACCCGAAGTCGACGTCCAGGACGCCGACATCATCGGAGGCCTACCTCGGCTCGTTCGCGATCAGCTTCGCCCTCTCGATCCTCCTCTTCATGGCCATCATCCTGTACGGCCAGTGGGTGGCCTTCAGCGTTGCCGAGGAGAAGAACAGCCGGGTCATGGAGGTCGTGCTGGCGGCCGCGACCCCCTTCCAGCTCCTGACCGGCAAGGTCGTCGGCGTCGGCGGGCTGGCCCTCGTCCAGTACGTGGTCGTGCTGGTGCCGTCCGCCGCGGTCCTGCTGTTGCAGGATCGGATCGCGGGGTTCGTCCTGGGAACCGGCAGCTCCAGCGCCTCGCTGCCCACGGGTCTGTCGCTGCCGCTGCTCGCCGTCTTCGGGGTCATGTTCGTGCTGGGGTTCGCCCTCTACGCCGTGCTCTACGCGGGCGCGGCGTCGCTGGTGAGCCGGCAGGAGGACGTCAATCAGATCGTCGCGCCCCTGACGATCGTGTCGGTCGGCGGCTATCTCGTGGCCTCATATGCGGGGACGGGGCTCATTCCCATCGACTCGCCCCTCGTCGTCATCGCCTCGTTCGTCCCGTTCTTCAGCCCCTACCTGATGCTCACCCGGATGGGCCAGGGTGCCGCCGGCCCGATCGAGGTCGCGGTGGCGATCGCCCTGCTCGCCCTGTTCATCCCCGTCGCCCTGTGGGTCGCGGCACGGTTGTATCGCTCCGGGGTCCTGCTGTACGGCCAGCGCCCGACGCCGCGAACGCTCTTCCGGGCGCTGCGCGGGAGCTGAGGGCGGGCCGGCCTGGCCCGGCGGCGGACCCGGCTGCGGCACAGCGCTCCCGACCCACCCGCTTCTTCACCAGATCGACATCCCCGGAGTCTTGGGCGAGGAAGTCGAGTGGCACCGCCACCACGCCGGCGATCCTCGATCCAGGATTGTCCTGCCGCACGCTCAGCCAGAGCCGGATTTCGTCCTCGGGTCCCGTCCGTTCGATGTCCGGACCCGTCGAACCGTCGCCAGACCTGTCCTGACACTCCCCGGATGTCGATCTGGAACAAAGGCCAGGGCTGCGATCCGCCCGACCGGCGCCCGGAGCCATCCGCGGAGCCGCCGACCATCGTCCGGGAGCGCCGCCCCGAACACTGCCTCGTGGGCCGCGACACGGCGGCGGTTCGTGTGCCCTTCAGCGACCAGCAGCGCCACCGAGACGACATCCGCAGCCCAGCCGAGGTCGGCCGCAACGATGCGAGCCAGTCGGACCTTGCGATCAAGCGTGCCGAGTGTCTCGCCGATGTCCACGATCTCCGTCTTGAGCTCGACGACCAGGAGCGCCCGGCGCTCGGAGTGCCAGGCAAGGATGTCGACGACGCCTCGCTCGCCGTAGATCGCGAAGGACACCTCGGGTCGGCAGGCCCACCCAGGGATTGCCCGGAACTGGTGCACGACGGCGTCGGCCATGCGCGCGTGACGGGCATTGACGATCCGGTCGAGGTCGCCGCCACGCCATCGAGGCAGGAGGTCGATTTAGCCTCCGCGCCATCCGCGTCATCGCGGCGGTACTCGAGATCCGTGAGTGCCTCGAGGTGGCCTCGCTCCAGCCGCGACACCGTCGCGTCTGCCACGTGGGCGCGCTCGGCAACGTCCCGCTGCCGCAGCCCGAGCTTGAGCCGCACGGCCCGGACCCTTGCGCCGACATGGATGTCGTCCACTGGTAAAGGCTGCCAGACGGTCGTTATCTGCGGGTCGCCGTATGGAACACCCGTTCTGTATCATGGCCCCTGTGTCCCGGCCTCGCGACCCTGCCGGGGCGTGGACAACTCCCCCGCCGGCGGTGGACAACGGCCAGGCACGTGGTGGAAGAATCCCCCGCGAACGTGGAAACGAGCCAACCCAGCGTGGATGCCGCGGAAGCGCCTGCCCCACTACATGTAGCGGCCCCACCCCAATTGCAACCACAACATCTTGTGTTTTGGGCTTGACTCGACCCTCCGTCAGCGGTATCGTTCTCAGGTCGCTCGATCGACGCCGTCCAGCCTCCGTTCGGCCGCCACGGGACCAGCCAGGGCTCATCGCCCGGTCCCCGAAGGCGCCCCTCCCGGACCCGAGGCCCACGACACGACCGGACGCAGGGGACTCGGGTCGCAGCTACGAACGGCACCGCTCAGCGGAAGGTCGACGGCACCGCGGATCGACACCCAGGAACAGTTGCGGATCCCGCCACGCGGCCGTCACAGGCCTCCGGCGGAGAAGGCGAAGACCGACCGGTGCCCACCGCCGGCGGGAGTGAGGAGAGGAAGACGATGGCCCGAGCCGACAGCGCGCCCGTCCCGGTGATGCACGAAGAGGCCGCGGCCAGCGGATCGACAACCGCCACGGCAACCAGGGCGACCGGCACCACCAGGGGCGCGAAGAAGGCTCGCCAGCTCACGGGGCCGTGGGGCGCGAGCTTCGACGGCACCGGCCCGGACGGCAAGCCCGCCCGCGGCCTGACCTGGCCGCGCCGGCACACCTCCCCGGGCGTCCATCCCTACGACGAGATCGAGTGGGAGCTCCGCACGGCGGGCATCTCCAATGAGAGCGGCAAGAGCGTCTTCGAGCAGAAGGACGTGGAGGTCCCCAAGGCCTGGAGCCAGCTCGCGGTCAACGTCGTGGTCAGCAAGTACTTCCGCGGGCACGTGGGCACGCCCGAGCGGGAGACCAGCGTCCGCCAGCTCATCGACCGGGTCGTCAACAC
>JACQEH010000017.1 GCA_016200675.1 Chloroflexota bacterium
GGGATGTCGATGTGGCTGGGGCACTTGTTCTGGCAGGGCGGCAGGCAGTAGGCGTTGTGGTCCGAGAAGATCAGCTCGAGGTTCGTCCGCCGCAGCCGGCGGACCTCCTCGGTCTGGGTCTGGACCTTCATGCCGTCCTCGCACGTCCGCGAGCAGCTGATGGGCGGATGTTCCTCGCCCTCGACCTCCACGACGCACATCCGGCAGGCCCCGAAGCCCGGCAGCTTCGGCTCGTAGCAAAGGGTCGGGATCTCGATGCCGTTGTCGCGGCAGACCTCGAGGATCGTCTGGCCCTCGAGGCCCTCGACGATCCGCCCGTCGACCTCGATCCTGATGGTCGCCGTCGACTGCGGGCGCTGGGGGGACTGGCTGGTCAGGAATCGCTCGGCAACCGAATCCTCGCGCGGCGTCACGGTGTCCATGACGGCCGGCGTGTCCGGGCGGTTGTCCGGGCGCGTGATCAGGTCGGTCAAGCTCGGGGCCTCAGTGCGTCGCGCTCGCTGCCATCGCGATCGGATGGCAGACACCCGCGGGGCAGGAGCCACGCTCGATGTGCTCGTCGAGCTCCGCCCGGAAGTATCGCATCCCGCTCACCAGCGGGAGGGTCGCCAGGCGCTCGTGATCGCAGAGCGCCGAGCCCACGATGTCGGCCGCCAGGTCCGTCAGGAGATCGAGGTCGCCGGCCCGCGACGTCCCCGCCGCGAGGCGATCGCCGATCTCGGACAGGCGTCGGGTGCCGATCCGGCAGGGGATCGTCTTGCCGCAGGCCTCATCGGCGCAGAAGCGGGTCAGGACCCGGGCGAGGTCGACGATGCAGGCCCGCTCGTCGGCGACGATGACCGAGCCGGAGCCGATGTGGGCGCCGGCCGCCCGCAGGGCTTCGAAGGTGTACGGCGTGTCGAGGGCCTCCGGCGGCAGGATTCCCCCCGAGGGGCCGCCGACGAGGATGGCCTTGACGGCCCGCCCCCCGGCCGGGGAACCGGCCACGGGAGCCGCGAGGGCGACGATGTCCCGCAGGGAGGTACCCATCGGGACCTCGGCCACGCCCGCCGCGTCGGCTCCCCGGACCTGGACGAGGATGGTCCCCGGGCAATCCTTCGCCCCGACCTTGGCGAACGCGTCGGCGCCGTTGACCACGATCCACGGGATGGCGGCCAGGGTCTGGACGTTGTGGACGACGGTCGGCAGGCCCCGCAGGCCCTTCGTGGCCGGGTGGGGCGGTCGCTGTTCGGGCTGGCCGCGCTTGCCCTCGAGGGCCTTGAGGAGGATGGTCTCCTCGCCCAGGAGGTAGGCGCCCTGGACGGTCTCGAGGCGGACGTCGAGGGAGCGGCCGGGCCCGAACGCGTCGGGACCCACGAAGCCGGCGTCGGTCGCGGCCGCGAGAGCGGCCTCGAGGACGCGGATGGTGCTGACCGCCTCGGCTCGCACGGCGATGACCGCCTCGCCGGCGCCGATCGCGAAGGCGGCGATCGCCAGGCCTTCGATGACGGCGAAGGGGTTGCGCCTGAGGAGGACGCCGTCGGTGCCGGTCGCCGGGTCGGCGCCGTAGCCGTTGGCGACGACGATGCGCTCGGCCGCGTTGGTGCCCGCGGCCGCGCGCCACTTGTCCGCCGCCGGATACCCTGCCCCGCCGCGGCCGCGAAGCCCCGCGGCGCCGATGACGGCGATCGTGCCGATCGCGCCGAGGTCCCGAATCGCCAGGCGCAGGCCCTTGAAGGCGCCGGCCGCCGTGGCGGCGTCGAGATCGGCCGGGTCGGCGGCGACGGTCCCCGCCTTCGCCGCGGCGGGCCGCGGCAGGAGGATCGCCGGCCAGCCCTTGGGCGTGGCCAGGATCGCGGTGTCGCTCATGCCCTGCCGTCCGGTCGGTCGCCGAGGGCAGCCCCGAGGCTGGCCACGAACGCCGCGTCGCCGGGGCGCCGGCTCGTCATCGCGGCGGCCTGGGCGGTGCCCGACGGCGGCTCGAAGCGGAGGTGGCCGTAGAACGACGCCGCGCCGTAGATCTGGGCGTACCACGTGCCCGTCACCTGGCTGATCCGCTTCAGGGCGGCGACCGGCAGGTAGCCGTAGGCCGCCTGTGTCGCCTCGAGCATCGCCAGGAGGTGGCGCGGGTCGTAGTCGTGCTCCGCCAGGATCTCCTCGACGGCGCCGAGATCGCCCTGCGCCGCTCGCCGTACGTCTCCGGGGCGCCCCAGTGAACGTGGAAGCGGCCCTTCGTGTCCATGCCGCCCATGTCGATGCACTCGATCGGGCAGGCCTGGGCGCACTGGAAGCAGGTCTCGCACTTGAGCGTGCCGTACTCGTCATAGAGGAGCTGGAGGCGGCCGCGGAACTTCGGCGGGATGTCCGCCTTGACCTCGGGGTAGCGGATCGTGGCCTTCGGCTCGAAGAAGCGCCGGAGCGTCAGGGACATGCCACGGACAATGCCGAGGCCGGGGATCAGGCTCATCGGCCGGTCCTCACGAACCCACGACCACGACGGCCGCCGCGGTCACGAAGAGGTTGAGGAGGGCCGCCGGCAGGAGCCACTTCCAGGCAAAGCCCATCAGCTGGTCGATCCGCACGCGCGGCAGGGTGGCCCGCATCCAGACGAAGACGAAGACGAAGGTGAACGTCTTGACCAGGAACCACAGCAGGCCGGCGACCCAGCTGAAGCTGATGAATCCCCAGGTCAGGATCAGGCCGACGGTCAGGACGTTGAAGAGGGCGAAGCCGATGATCAGGGCGACCCACCAGCGCATGGAGCTCCGGGCCAGGTAGAAGGGCGCCGCCAGGACGATCGTCGCGATCGCCGGGCCGAGGGTCAGCAGGAAGAGGAGCGGGATCCCGAGGCCGCCCGGGTCGAGGTTCACGGCGAGGTGGGGGAACGGGAAGGGCGCATTCCAGCCGCCGAGGAAGAGGACCACGGTCAGGGCCGAGAGGATGAACACGTTCACGTACTCGGCGAAGAAGAAGAAGCCGAAGCGCATGCCCGAGTACTCGGTCGCGAAGCCGGCCACGATCTCCGAGTCGGCTTCGGTCAGGTCGAACGGCGTCCGGTTGCCCTCGGCGGTGGCGGCGATGAAAAAGATCACGAAGCCGAGCGGCTGGCGGAAGACGTACCAGTCCGTGAACCAGCCCGACTGCTGCTGGACGATGGTGTTGAGGCTCATGGTCCCGGCCAGGATCAGGAGCCCGACTGCCGACAGGGTGAGCGGGATCTCGTAGCTGATGATCTGGGCCGCCGAGCGCAGACCGCCGAGCAGCGAGTACTTGTTGAAGCTGGACCAGCCGCCCATGAGCAGGCCGACGACGCCCAGGCCGCCCATGGCGAAGAAGTACAGCAGGCCGATGTTGAAGTCCTGTCCGTACAGCCCGGGAGCGAAGGGAAGGACGAGGACGGTCATGACCGCCGCGGCGTAGGTCACGACCGGGGCCCAGGTGAACACGACCGAATCCGCGCCGGTCGGGGTGAAGTCCTCCTTCATGAGGACCTTGAGACCGTGGACGACGGACAGGAGGGTCCCCCACGGGCCCACCCGGTCCGGTCCGATCCGGAGGTTCATGAAGGCGATGACCTTCATCTCCAGGAAGATGTTCAGGAAGGCGATCGGGATGGTGATGACCAGGATGATCGTGGCCGCCGCGACGAACCGGACGACCCCCAGGTTGGCCAGGACGACATCCCAGATCGGGCCTCCGAAGATGACGATCGCCACCACCAGCCCCACCGTGAGCACGACGAGGATCGGCAGCAACGTGAAGACGACCTTGCCCGGAGTGGTCAACCGCCCCCATGTGCGCGACAGTGCGGTCATCGGTTGCGATCCGAGCGGGCACATGCCCGTGAGCGTCGTCGGACGAGCTCAGCCGAAGGCGGCGCCGAGCACGCGAGCGAGCGCACTCGAACGTGCGTGAGCGAGCGAGCGGAAGGCGCCAACGCCCGGATGGGCCGTCCCACGGCGCTCACTTGTCGATGCCTCCCATGATGGGATCAAGGCTCGCATTGAGCGTCATCCAGTCGGCGATGAGACCGCCCGGGGCGAGGGTCGTGAAGCTCTGGAGGTGGAGGAAGCTCGGGTCGTGGATCCGGAAGCGGAAGGGCTGGTCCGTGCCGTCGCTGACGGCGTAGATGCCGTATTCGCCGCGTGGCCCCTCGATGGCCGCGAACGCCCGGCCCGGCCGCGGCCGGAGGAGGCGCGGGAGCTTGGCCATGACCGGTCCGTCCGGCATCTGGTGGAGGCACTGGTCGATGATCCTGAGACTCTGCTTGACCTCGTCGATCCGGAGCAGGTAGCGCGCCAGGGAGTCGCCCTCGGCGCGGGTCGGGATGTCGAAGTCGAGCTCGGGGTAGACGCTGTAGGGATGGGCCCGCCGAAGGTCGAAGGGGACCCCCGACGCCCGGAGGTTCGGTCCGGTCCAGCAGTGCTTGATGGCCGTCACCCGGTCCATCGTGCCGACCCCGCGATTCCGCTGGACGAAGATCTCGTTCTCGTTGAGAAGGGCGGCATTGGCCGCGACCTGCTGGCCGGCCCGACTCATCCAGTCGCCGAGGCGGCTCATGAAGTCGTGGTTGAGGTCGCCGTTGACCCCGCCGATCCGGAAGTAGTTGAAGAGCATTCGCTGGCCGGTGATGGCCGCCAGCATCTCCACGATCTCGTCGCGCTCGATGAAACTGTACAGGATCGGCGTGATGCCGCCCAGGTCGAGGGCGTGGAAGCCCATCGCCAGGAGGTGGCTGGAGACGCGGTTCAGCTCGCCCGTCAGGACCCGGATGTATTCCGCCCGACGCGGGACTTCGACGTCCAGGAGCTTCTCGTAGGCCATGACCGCCGGCCACTCGCAGAAGAGCGAGGCGACGTACTCGAGGGGATCCATGTAGGCGATGGTCTGGTGGAAGTCGGCGTTCTCGCAGAGCTTCTCGACGCCGCGATGGAGGTAGCCGAGGACCGGGTCGACGTCCACGATCCGCTCGCCGTCGAGCTTCATCACCACCCGCAGCACGCCGTGCGTGGCGAGGTGGTGCGGCCCGGCGTTGAGGAACATCTCGCCGTCGCCGAGGGTGTAGAACTCCTGCTCGCGCTCGGTCCGGGGCGGGTAGGGCGGGATCGGCTCGTACAGGCCCATGTGGTCGTCGAGCAGGACGCGCGGGTCGTCGGCCGAGGCGTGCTGATGAGGCGTCGTGGCCATCGTCGGATCCCTCGTCAGGCCTTCGACCGCCGGACGGTGCCGGCCGGGACCGCACTCGGCGGCGCCGAGCGCTCCATGTGCCGGGAGCCCGCCCCCGGCGAGCGCGCCGCGTCGTCGGGCAGGAAGAAGTCCTTGCGGAGCGGGAAGCTGGTGTAGTCGGGGGGCATGAAGATCCGGCGCAGGTCGCGGTTGCCCTCGAAGCGGATGCCGAACATGTCGTACGCCTCACGCTCCAGCCACTCGGCGCCCGTCCACAGGAAGGTCACCGAGGGTGCCCGGGGAGCCTCGCGCGAGAGATCGTCGGCGATGACCCGCAGCCAGTCGCTGGAGGTGGAGCTCCAGAGGTGGTAGACGACCTGCATGTGGTCGCCCGTGTCCACGCCCGCGAGATCGGCGAGGAGCTGGAACTCGAAGGCCGGTTCGTCGTGGAGGGCGCGCAGGACGTCCGGGACGTCACGGGCCGCGATCCGGATCTCCGTCTCGTCGTGGCGCTGTCGGAGGGGACCGCTCAGGACGTCGCCGAAACGGGCCTCGAGGCGGGCCTTCAGGGCACGATCCACGCTCAGACTCCGGCCGGGACCGTCGGGCCGACGGCGCGCTCGGGCCAGTGGCCGCGGCGATCCTTGACCAACTGCTGGAGCTTCATCATGCCGTAGATGAGGCCCTCGGGACGGGGCGGACAGCCGGGCACGTAGACGTCGACCGGCATCACCCGGTCGATCCCCTCGACCGTGCTGTAGCTCCGCTTGTAGCGGCCGCCGGAGCAGGTGCAGTCGCCCATCGCCACGCACCACTTCGGCTCCGGCATCTGCTCCCACAGGCGGACGAGTGGCCCGGCCATCTTCGTCGTGAGCGTCCCGGCAACGATCAGGACGTCCGCCTGGCGCGGGGAGGCCCTGAAGGGGAACATGCCCCAGCGGTCGATGTCGTTCTTCGAGGTCGCGGACGACATCATCTCGAAGGCGCAGCAGGCGAGCCCCGACAGGAGGGGCCAGAGGC
This sequence comes from Chloroflexota bacterium, assembly GCA_016200675.1. GTDB lineage: Bacteria > Chloroflexota > Limnocylindria > Limnocylindrales > CSP1-4 > UBA5189. The sequence goes on from JACQEH010000017.1 coordinate 6,166, forward strand.
TGTTGGCCCGGAGGAGGTCCAGGACGTAGTCGGCCTTCGTCGGGATGATCTCGAGGACACCCGACCAGCGGGCGTCGTCCCGCGAGGCGATGCCGCTCGCCTCGACCTCGGCCAGGTGGGTGTACTCGCTGGCCCGGCCGTCGGCATAGGCGGCCGGGTCGGCGGCCGACCAGAGGGTGTTGGGGACGACGATCGGAGCCATGACCGAGGTAGACCCGGGGATGACCAGCGCGCTCGAGGCGTTCGGCGCGCCGTCGGTGCTCGCAGGGGCGAGCTCCCGGTCCTCGCTCATCGCCACGTCAGGACGCCCTTGCGCCAGGCGTAGCCGAGCCCGACCAGGAGGATCGCCACGAAGAGCAGCATGCTCACGAAGCCGCCCAGGAGGATGTCCCGGAAGACGATGGCCCAGAGGTAGATGAAGACGACCTCGATGTCGAAGGCCACGAAGAGCAGGGCGTAGACGTAGAAGGCCAGGCCGGACCGACCGTGGGTGTCACCGTAGGTGTCGATGCCCGACTCGTAGGGCAGGCCCTTGTGGACGTCGCCGCGGTTTCGATGGGAGATGAGCCAGGCCGCACCGAAGGTCAGGAACGTGAACGACCCGGCGGCGATGGCAAACCCGACGATGTACCAGATCCCGGTCAACCGATCCTCACTCCGAACGTCACCGGCGAAGGGCGACGTCCGCTGCTGGGCGGCAACGTCCTGGGCGGGACGACCCTGGAGGGCAATCGCAACGGGCCGCACGAAGACGGCCGTCGCCCGTCGGCATTCTAGCAGGGGCTCCCGGTCCGGCTGGGCCGCCCGGAGGAGGCCGAGTGGACCGGATTCGAGGGTCGGAAGGGTCGAGGGGCGGCTCGCGCCGAGCGCGCGTGCAGGTTCACGAGCCGCCCCTCGGCGGGAGGTCCCCCGGTCCCGGAGCGTGGCAACGCAGGCACGACCGGCGCAATAGGTAGGGATACCTACTCGACCGCGCCGGACTCCCCCGGACCCCACCGCCGGGGCATCCGGAAGGCGAGGCCCCGAAGCGGCGGCCCGGGCGGCAGGTCGCGAGCAAACAGCAGCACGGCGAATCGGCCCGTCGCCCTGGGATCGAGGAGCCGGACGACCGCCGAGCGCGCCGCCAGCTGGTCCCCGAGGTCGATCGCGGGGTCCGCTCGGAGGACGTGCAGCAGATCCCCGATCTCGAGGCCGGCCAGGAACTCGGCCTGGGTGGTCGTCCCGAGGTGGTCCAACCCTGCCCTGGCCGCGGCGGCTTCCACGGCGGTCAGGTCCACGTGCGCGGTGAGGTCCTGGCGGCCGATGTTCCGGAACGGGTCGTCATGGACGCGGTGGCCCACGTAGGCCCGGAGGAGGCTGCCGCGGGTCGGCTCGTAGAGGGCCGCCGCCGGGTGCCCGTAGTCGATGAGGACGAGCAGGCCCCGGCCGAGCCGTGCCGCCGTCGCTTCGACCCAGTCGTCGACGGCGAGGCAGATCTCGGCGGCCTGCCCGGGCAGCAGGTCG
>JACQEH010000167.1 GCA_016200675.1 Chloroflexota bacterium
GTGGCCCGGCGATCCCCCGCTCGCGTCTCGGCAGGCGCTCGACCTCCTCGACATGGCCGACCGCCTCGTCGTCGACGGCTCGCACTGGTCCGGCAACGGCATCGACCGCCTGCATGCCCTGGCCCGGCTCGTCGACGACCACGAGGGTGCCCGTGGCAGCCTGACGGTGTCGGACTTCGCGATGCTTCGCCCGTCGCGCTGGCGAGAGGCGATCGCCTCGAGCTTCGACCGGCCGGAGCTGCAGCCGTTCCTTCGATGCATCACCGACATCACCGTGACGTATGCGGTCCACGCCGGCACGCGGCGGGGCGAGGCCAACGTCATCAAGCCGCTCTACCACGTCGCCTGGCTGGCCTCGCGGCTCGGGATGTCCGTGGTCCAGCGGCTGGAGCACCTCACGGCCGACGGCGGGGGTTCACCCGCGACCGCGGCCGCGCCGGACGAGGCACTCGAGCCGCCGCGCGTCGGCGCCCTCCGGGCGGGGCGGCGGCGCGTCACGGTGACCCTTCGCCCGGTCGAGTCGCCGGCCCCGCGCGGCACGACCCTCACCGTGGAGCTCGCGGCACGACGGCGTAGCACGCCCGTCTCGATCATCGTGTCGGCCGAGGCGGACGCCGTCATGGTCCGGGCTCGCCTCGACGGCCGGCCGCTGCCGGAGCGGCGATTCATGGCCCCTCGACGGACGGAGGTCGACCTCCTCGTCGAGGCGGTCGAATCGGTCGGTCGCGACTCGATCGCGGTGGCCGCCCTCCTGATGGCCGCGGACCTCATCGGCCAGTCGTGACGAACGAACCCGAGGTCCTCATCTTCCCGACCCCGTCGGACGCTGCCCACGTTGCCGCGGAACGGATCGCGACGGCACTCGCCACGGCGGTCGCAGCCCGCGGCGTGGCCCACTGGGTCACGACCGGCGGCTCGACGCCCGGGCCGATCTACCAGCACCTCGCCGAGATGCCCTACCGCGAGTCCGTGCCGTCGCCGCGCGCTACGAAGCGGGCCTCCGCGCTGCCCGCCTGGAGGTCGATGCGGCCGGGTTCCCGCGGTTCGATGTCGTGCTCGTCGGCATCGGCTCCGACGGCCACCTCTTCTCGGTCTTCCCGGGATCCGCGACATGGGACGACCCGCGATGGGTCCAGGCGGTCCCCGCGCCGACCCACATCACGCCGCATGTCGCCCGGATCACGCTCCATCCGCGGATCGTGACCGCGGCCCGGATGCCGATGGCCGTGACCTTCGGGGCGGGCAAGGCAGCAATCGTCGGCCAGGTCTTCGGGTCGCGCCGCGACGAGCGCGCGCTGCCGGCCCAGCTGGTCCGCCGGCCCGGCGGGCTCTGGATCCTCGACGAGGCGGCCGCCGGGGGGCTCCCGACGTCGCTCCCCGTCGAGCACCCGCCGGTGATGCCCGGCCGGTGATCCAGCCGCCGGTCCCGGATCGCGTCGTGGCCTCGACTGATGGCACGGCGATCGCGGTCTTCGAGTCCGGGATCGCCCCGGCCGAAGCCGAGGCGGCCGGTGTCGCGCCGCTGATCCTCGTCCACGGGACCACCTCGGACCACCTGACGTTCCGCGTCGTCGCGCCGATGCTCGGCCGGCGGCGGCGCCTCTTCGCCATCGACCGGCGGGGGCGAGGCGCATCGGGCGACCGGCCCGAGGCCTACGCGATCGCCCGCGAGTTCGAGGACGTTGCCGCGGTCGCGGCGGCGGTCTCGGCGTCCGCCGGAGGCGTCGCCGTCGACGTGGTGGGGCATTCGTTCGGCGGCCGCTGCGCCCTCGGCGCCGCGCTCCTCACGCCGGCGATCCGGCGGGTCGTCAGCTACGAGGGCGCGCCGCCGCGCGATGCCGGCCCGGACGCCGCGTACGAGCCGGACTGGCTCCTCGGAGCGCTGCGGACCGACCTCCGGCGGGGCGATCTGGAGGGCCTCCTGGAGCGCTTCATGCGGACGGTGGTCGGGATGAACAACGAGGGCGTCGCCAGGTTCCGGGCCGACCCGGTCTGGCCGCTCCGGGTCGCGGCCGCCCCGACCATCCTCCGCGAGCTCGATGCCTCCAGCGATCCCGCCGCCGGCCTCGATGCCCTCGCCCGCGTCGAACGCCCCGTCCTCCAGGTCCTCGGCTCGGTGAGCCCGGCGGCGTTCGGGGCCAACACCCGGGCCCTGACCGCGCGGCTGGCCGATGCCGAGCTGGTCGTCATCGACGGGGCGGCCCACGCCGCCCACCACACCCACCCCGCGGCGTTCGTGGCCGCCGTCGAGGGCTTCCTGGATCGCCCACCCGGCGCTTCCTGATCCGCCCGCGGACTCCGCCGCGGCCGCCCCGTCGGGACCCGCCTCGCGGCTCGCGTTGCGGCTCGCGTCGCGCTCCGCCGGGCGGGGGCAACACGCAATTCCGGGAACCATTCGGGACCTTCGGCACTCCGCCTTTCGGGGTCCGGGACTACCATCGCCGCTATGACTGACCCCGCTTCGTCCACGGCGGCCGCGGCCCCGACGGCTCCTCCCGCCCGACCGTACTCACCCGGCCTGGAGGGCGTCGTCGCGGCGGAAACCGCCCTCGGCTACGTCGACGGCGAAGCCGGCCGGCTCCTGTATCGCGGCTATCGGATCGGCGACCTCGTGGAGCACGGCACGTACCCGGCCGTCGCCAACCTCCTCTGGACCGGCGACTGGACGCCCGCCCACCACCTGCCCACCGCCCCCGTCCCGCCTGCCGTGATGACGGCCCTCCGGGCGTTGCCATTGAGCGTCAAGCCGATGGATGCGCTGCGGACGGCGGTTTCGGTCTGGGGCGCCACCCAGGCGCTGGACTGGCCGCCGACCCCGGAGCAGGCGCGCGCCCTGACGGCCTTCTCGCCGTCCGCGCTGGCCGCCTTCGCCCGGCTCCGCCAGGGCCTCGCGCCCGTCGAGCCGAACCCCGACCTCGACCTCGTGCCGGGCTTCCTCTACCAGCTCACCGGCACGCCCGCCGACACCAGCACCGCCCGCGCCCTGGACGCCTACTTCGTGGTCGGCGCGGAGCACGGCCTGAACGCCTCGACCTTCACGGCCCGGGTCATCACCTCGACCCGGAGCGACGTCGCCTCGGCCGTCTGCGGTGCCATCGGGGCCATGAAGGGCCCGCTCCACGGCGGCGCCCCGTCCGAGGTCGTCGAGCAGATCCACAAGGTCGGCTCGCCCGAGCGCGCCGAGCAGTGGGTCCGTGACGCCATCGATCGCGGTGAGCGCCTCATGGGCTTCGGCCATCGGGTCTATCGCGCCTACGACCCCCGGGCCCGGGCCCTGCGCAAGGTGGTCGAGTCGATGGACCACAAGCCCGACTGGCTGGAGCTGGCGATCAAGATCGAGGACGTGGCCCTCCGGGTCCTCGCCGAGA
>JACQEH010000160.1 GCA_016200675.1 Chloroflexota bacterium
GAGGCCGAGGGCATCGGCCAGGGCGAGGGTCGCCCGGGCCGGACCGCTGCGTCGATAGCGACGCAGCTCGGCGCGCGCCTTCCTGGCATCGAAGGTGGCGTCGTAGCAGCCGGCGCAGCAGGATTCAGGCATGCGCGGACAGTACGCCGGATGCGGTTCCGGAACAGGGCCCCTGCGGGGCCCCATCGCGTGCGCCGAAGGCACCGGCCAGCGGCGTGATGCATGGGGTGGATGAGGTCGGACACGACGGCCTGCTTGCCGGCGTCCTTGATGCGTGTGGTGCATGAAGCGTGCTTCTTTATGCGTGTCGCGACTCAAGCAGCGCAGGCCGGGCCACGATGGGCCCTCTTCATTCACCCGGCGCATCGGGTGGCGGGGCAGGCCGTCAGGGTCCTTGCGCCGAGTGACCCTCGTGCCGCACTCCCCCCGCGCGCAGGAGATCGCCTAGGCCCGGACCTCCTGCCGCATGAACCAGATGTAGGCGGCCGCGAAGCAGACCGCGGTCATCGCCACGAGGGCCACGACGTGCGGCCAGATGAGCAGGGCACTCTGGTCGAACGACATGAGCTGGCCCTGCGCCTGCTGCTGCCATTGCTGCCACTGGCCGACCGTCGTCGGGGTGGAGACGGTGGTCACGGTGGGGTTCAGGAGCACGCCCGAGGCCTCCTGGTAGAGAGTCAGCGGCAGGAGCCGTTCGATGGTGGTCGAAAGCGCGGTCAGCGACAGGGCGTCCTGGAGCGAGCCGGCGCTGGCCACCGGCGCCACCACGCCCGCGACGAGGCTGACGATGAGCTGGCCGAAGATCGCGACGAGCAGCCAGACGCCGAAGCCGACGAGGGCGGCGGTGGCGGCGCGCCGGATGACGACCGACAGGAGGAGCCCGAAGGCGAGCCAGAGGCTGACCCACAGGACGGTCAGGACGAGCCAGGCGATGAGGCGGACGACCTCGCCGGCGGAGGGCACGATCCCGAGTCGGAAGATCCCGAAGCCGGCGATCACGCCGACCACGGCCAGCATGACGAGCGTGATCGTGGCCAGGCCGGCCGCGAACTTGCCGTTCACGACATCGTCGCGGTAGATCGGCTGGGAGAGCAGCCGCGGCAGGGTCCCCTCGGTCCGTTCGCTGTTGATGGCGTCGAAGGCGAAGGCGACGCCGAGGAGCGGCGCCACGATCCCCACGAAGTTGTAGACGTTCGGAATCGGCGTCCCCTGCGACGTCACCAGGAAGAGGGCCAGGAACGCGTCCCGGGTGTCGTTGACCTGGGAGGCGACCGACTTGATCGTGTCCGAGGCGAAGTAGAGGGGCACAACCGCAGCCGCCCCGAGGACGATCAGGAGGACGAAGAAGCGGGCGCTCGAGACGTGATCGGCGAACTCCTTGCGGGCGACGATCCGCCAGCCGGCGGCTCGACCCTCGAGCCCGGTGCCCATGACCCGTGCTTCCGCGGTCATGCCCCAACCTCCGTCGTGACGCCGGCCCTGGCCATCGAGGCCACGGCCGTCCGGTAGATGTCGTCGAGCGACGGCTCGAGGACGCGCATCGAGGTCAGCCGCAGCCCGTGCTCCAGGGTGGCCCGCAGGATCGCCTCCCGGACGGCGCTCGAAGCGCCAACGGGGCGGACCGTCAGGCGCCAGGTGCCCGATGCCTTGTCCTCGACCACGTCGGCGACGTGATCGAGGGCGCGAAGCGCCGCTTCGGCATCGACCCGAGACTCACCAGGCTCGGCCGCGGCGAAGGCGACCTCCACGTGGGCGGCGCCGTCGCCGAACCGCTCCGAGAGCTCCTGAACCGTGCCGACGCCGATGAGGCGCCCGCTGGCGAAGATGCCGACCCGGTCGCAGACGGTCTGGACCTGGCTGAGGAGGTGGCTCGACAGGAGGATCGTCATGCCCCGATCCCGGACGAGCGAGCGGAGGAGGTCGAGGATCTCGACCACGCCGATCGGGTCGATCGAGGTCGTCGGCTCGTCGAGGATGAGGACGTCGGGATCCTTGAGCAGGGCATCGGCGATACCGAGGCGCTGGAGCATGCCCCGGGAATAGGTGTCGGTCCGGGTGTCGGCGCGGCCGGCCAGTCCGACCTGCTCCAGGACGCGCTCCACCTGGGCCTCGATCTCGTCCCCGTGCAGGCCGTTGAGGCTGGCCGTGTAGCGGAGGTTCTCGCGCCCCGTGAGATTGGCATAGAAGCCGACCGCGTCGGGCAGGTAGCCGACCCGGCGCTTCACCTCGAGCGGATGCCGGGCAGGGTCCATGCCCACGACCCGGGCCGTCCCGCCGGACGGCTCGGTCAGGCCGAGGAGCATCAGGATCGTGGTCGTCTTGCCGGCTCCGTTCTGGCCAAGGAGCCCGAAGA
>JACQEH010000161.1 GCA_016200675.1 Chloroflexota bacterium
GATGGTGGTCCGCCCGCTCGAGAGGTCGCCGCGGAGCGAGAGGCCCATGCCCCGTGGCAGGCCGCCGGGCCCGAGGATGGCGTCGAGGGCGGCGAAGCCGGTGGAGTAGGCCCGCGCAGGGTCCGCTGTGCCGGCAACCTCCCCGGGGATCTGCTGCTCGCTCTCCGAGGACCGAGGCGACGCCCCCGCGAGCCATCGGTCCGAGGATGCCATCGCCAGTGCTCCCATCACTTCCCCCGCGGCGCGCGGCGCGGCCGCTCCCCAGCGCGACCGGAGGGTCGTCAGGGCCGCCGTCACGTCCGGGGAAAGGGCCGTCATCAGGTGCCAAGTATCGAACATCTGTTCGAATGAATCAACTGCCGATTCTGGCCGCCACGGAGCGCCCGGACCGCCGTCGGCGGCCTCGCCGGACCCCCGGAGACCCCGTGCTACACTCTCGGCCCGTCCAGCCGCCCTGCGTGCTGCGACGCCCCGGTGGGGATGTAGCTCAGCTGGAAGAGCACCGCGTTCGCATCGCGGGGGTCAGGGGTTCGAGTCCCCTCATCTCCACCATCCCCCCTCACGATCTCGACTCGCTGTGGCGCTGACGAATGTGGTTGCGTTCCGCACCGAGCGCGGGCGAGCATAGGGCGTGGCCGATTCCGCACACCCTGAGCCGCGCCTTCGGGTCCTCCTGGCTGAGGACCAGTTCCTGACCCGCGAGGGCACACGGCTGCTGCTCGAAGAGCGGGACGACGTCGAAGTGGTGGGCACGGCGGATGACTTCGAGTCGGTCATCGCTGAGGCGCGGCGACTGGAGCCCGACGTGGTCGTCATGGACGTCAAGATGCCGCCCACGTACACGATGGAGGGGATCGAGGCCGCCCACCGCATCCGGGCGGAGCGTCCTCGCACGGGGATTCTCGTCCTGACCCAGCACGACGACGAGGCCTACGTCTGGGCGCTCCTGGGTCGCGGGGTGGCAGGCCTCGGCTATCTCCACAAGGTTCGGGTTGGCGACCTCGATCAGCTGGTGCGGGCACTGCACGAGGTCGCCGCCGGAGGATCCGTGCTGGATCCACGCATCGTCGAACAACTGCTGGCCCACCGATCGCGCAAGCCGGGATCGGCCATAGGCACCTTGACGCCGGCCGAGCGCGATACGCTGCGGCTGATGGCCGAGGGCCGGAGTAACCCGGCGATCGCGGACGCCCTGTCCGTCTCGCTCGGCGCCGTCGAAAAGCGAATCGCGGCGATCCTGTCAAAGCTCGGCCTGGCCGAGGAACGCGATCTCAATCGCCGGGTCGCGGCTGTCCTCATCTACCTCCGCGAAGCGGCAGGGTCGACGGCAACGGGGCGCCCGCCCGAATCTGCCGTCTGAACGTCCGCCGCCGGCGTCGCGGTCGGCACTCGCGCGGCGATCAGCGTGCCGCCGCCGAGCGCACTCTGGATCTCCAGCGAGCCGCCAATGGCGGCTACCCGATCGTGCATGTTCTGCAGTCCCGATCCCGTGTTGCCGGACGATCGGTCGATGAACCCGGGCCCGTCGTCACTGATCGTGAGAACCACCCATCGCTCCTGGTCGTCGAACCCCAGCGAGACGTGGACACGGGACCCGAGGGCGTGCTTCTGGGCGTTGGTCATCGCCTCCAGAGCCACGAGGTAGAGCGCCGTCTCGATGTCGGATCCGAGTCGGCGGTTCGCCAGGGAGAGTTCGATCTCGACGTTGATGTCCATCGGGACGCGGGCGGCCGCGGCCTGCAGGGCGGCCGGAAGGCCCAGATCCGTCAGGATCGTGGGATAGATCCCCCGCCCCAACTCGCGCAGGGCGAATACGGCCGCCTCCGCTTCGCCGGCAAGGTCGGTGAGCAGCCCGGCCTGCTCGCCGGGCGGCCTCAGGGAAGCGCGTCGCAGACGCGCCGCCAGGTTCACCAGTTGCTGCTGAACGCCATCATGGAGATCGCGTTCAAGGCGTCGTCGTTCGTCATCCTGGGCGGCAACGATGCGCGCGCGCGACTCGCGGATCTCCCGCCCATACCGGCCCAGCTCCACGAGACGGGCCTCGAGTTCCAACTGGAGGCGGTTGTTCTGCAGGATCAGGCCGACTTCGCGCCCGAGGGCCGCGAGCACCTCGAGGTCGGAGGCCTCAATCGGCTCGGTGCGGCGCTCGCCGATCGCCAGCAGTCCGATGGCCACAGGGCCTGCGCGAAGGGTGGCGATGGCCGCCGGGGACAGGGGCCGAAGCGCATCAAGCTCGGCCGACAGTTCTACCGGCAGGTCGGCCCATAGGAGCGCCCTTGGCTCGCGCGCGACGCCGCCGAGGACCTTGGAGCTAAGGACGAATGACGGTTGCGGGTCCAGACCATTCGCCGCGAGCGGCCGGAGAGACGCTTCGCCCTCGGCGCTGGAGACGAGCCAGGCGGCTGCCCAAGCGGCACCGACAGCGTCGCAAGCGGTCTCGACGACCTGTCGCCCGATGTCGGTATCGCGAGACCGTGGGTCCGGGTCCGAGAGGCGCCGGAGGGCGTGATACCCGCTCCCCTCCAGCCCCAACCGGTACGTGAGCGTGGCCTCGATCCTCTTGCGGAGCTGGGGGAACGCAGCCGAGACGACGAGCGCGAGAAGCAGCGACAGGAGAGCTCGTGGGTCGCTATCGACGATGATCACGCCCGCGCCGAATGTCACTGGGATCGACGCGGCCGCCAGTCCCAGCCAGACGATCCCGACGGAGGCCGCCCGCGTCAGGACGACGTCGATGTCCCAGAGCCGGTAACGGACGGCGCCAGCGGCGAGACCCAGGAGCGGGAGCGGCGACGCGACGATGTCGATGGCGCGGGCAGCCGTGCCCGAGAAGCCCGGCTGTGCTTCGAACGGGCCCACAAGCAGACCGACGCCGACGCTGGCGATGGTGCCTGCGACGAACCACTTGATCTGCTGACGAAGGAGCTGTGGGCCAGCTCGATAGCGGCTGATGAGCGCCACCAAAGCGCCGAGCAGGAGGACGACCCCGATGGCGTTGGCGATGGCCGGCAGCGGGGTCGGGTCCAGCGCGTGATACAGCGGGCCCGCCAGATTCCCGGCGACCGTGATACCGATGTTCGCCGGGAGCTGGCCCGGGGGCGCCGCCATGGTCAGGATGACGGCCGAGCCGATTCCGGCCCCGGCGCCCAGGCGTGCAACCAACCGCCAGCGCGGGCCAGGCAGGCGGCCGTCGGGAAAGAGCAGGATGAAGAGGGCGAACGGCAGTTGGAGGCTGAAGAGCAGCCAGACGACCAGGAACGCGCCGAGCGCCACCGAACGGTCGATCGGCGCCCCGACGCCATAGAGCGCGAGCACGCCCAACGCGTCCGCGACGAGGGCGACGAGAAATGCCGTCACGGCCATGAGCCGGCCGATCACACTTGCTGGCCGAAGACGCAGGATCAGCCACCCGGCGATGGCAAGAGAGGCGTAGAGGCTGAGACCCTGAAGCATCGAGCCGTCGACCCGGCGCGTTGCCGCGTAGGTCGCGAAGCCGATGCCGGCCAGCAGCCCTCCGGCCAAGGTAAGGCGGAACACGATTCGCCGATTCGAAGTCACGACGATTCCCGATGCGCTGGCCATCACCTCGATTGTCCGCGTTGCGCGGCCGCCGGTCGAGGGGGCGATCCACCGTGATCTTCGGGGGATAACCCCAAGGGCGGGGGAGGCGAATCGGCTTGGTCTCGGCCCCTGGCGGGCCTAGCGTCGCGACGTCCAGGGCCACATCTGGCCTCGAAACACGGGAGGAAGTCATGGAAGCGCGCGCCCTCGCCAGGATCAGTGGCATCGCCGGGTTGGCGTTCGTCGTCGGCGGGACGGCGATCGAGGCGATATTCCCGGCACCGGTAGAACCCGGCGGAACGGCCGCTGCAATTCTCCAGGCGGGCAGCCAGCCCGGCGCGGTCGGGACCGTCGCCCTATTGGCGGCCACGACCGGTCTCGGGACCACCATCCTTGTCATCTTCGCGGCTACGCTCGCCCGGTACCTCGACCCGAACAATGGTTTCCTGGGTCAGTTCGCCGTGCTGGGCGCGTTCGGAGGCTTTGTGTTGTCGCTTGTTCGGCGGGGTCTGCTCATTGCCTTCGCGCAGGCTGCCGGCAGCCAGGATCAGAGCGGCGCGATGGCCCTCTACGTGGCCGCCACTGACTCGCTGGTGCGCGTATACGCCTACCCCGTCGCCCTGTTCCTGGGTGCCGCGGGATGGCTCATCGTCAGCAGCCGATCGCTCCCTGTCTGGTTGGGCTGGACCGCCCTGGCGATCGCGGCCGTGGAAGTCGTCTCGGCGTTTGCGGCCGGCGTTGCACCCAGCCTGGATCTTGGATACCCGGCGAGCCCGAACGCGCTGGATCGATGGCGAGCTGACCACGTCCGTACGCCACGAAGAGCCGGGAGTCTGGCAAGATAGCGGCCGCTCGCGCCGTCCCGGTCCTGGGACGGCGCCGACGCGGTCACCGGCGTGGGTCGGTTGGGCAGGTGGTGAGCCCAAGGGTCTGTAAAACCCTCGCCTTCGGCTGTGGCAGTTCGATTCTGCCCCGGCCCACCAGCAACCGGTGACGATGCTCCTCCCTCAGGCGGCCTCGATGTTGGCCGGTCCGAGGGCGGCGTGGAGCTCGTGCGAGTGGGTCCGCAGCCAGCGCCGCCACGTGGCGTGGTCGGCCCGGCGACTCGCCACCAGCTCCCAGAACCGCGGCCCGTGGCCGAAGACCCGCAGGTGGGCCAGCTCGTGGACGACGACGGTATCGAGGGCCTCTGGCGGAGCCAGGATGAGGCGCCACGAGAAGGACAGCGTGCCCTTCCGGGAGGCACTCCCCCATCGTGAGCGGGTGTCGCGGAGCGAGACCCGGGCGGGACTGACCGCCAGCGCGCCGGCATGGCGCTCGATCATCCTGGCGATCGCCGTTCGCGCTCGCTCCCGGAGCCAGGCCCGGAGGACTTCCTCGGGTGGCCTTCGATCGCCGGGGGCGAGGACGACGTGAAGCTCGTCGCCGGATTCCGCTCCGTGGCGGCCGACCGCGGAACGGCGGCTGCCGGCAGGCCCGGGCGTGAACCGCAGCCGGTGCATCTCGCCGAGGTAGCGGAAGGTGGCCCCGTCGGAGATCCCGCCGCGAGCCGCCATGAGCTCGCGCTGGTGCGCCGCCCTCGCCAGGTGGCGTCGAAGCCACGGCTCGCGCTCGGCCAGGAAGCGCTCGATGTCGCCTTCGGGGTGGGCCCAGCCGCGGCGGCTTGCCAGGGGCACCGCGACGATGACGCCCCGCCGGCCGTCTATGGTGACGCGCAGGCCGCGGGATCTGGCGGACCGCCGGAGACCGTACTCCAGGTGTCCGCCCGGCAGCGAGACGCGGCGCGGCTCGAGGTCTGAGCGGGCGGCCATCGACGGCGATGGTGCCACGCCGTAACGTTCCGCCGCGACCCGGCGTCTGCCGGGGCATGATGCCGATCGTGGAGGCGGGCCGGTGACGGATCGTTCGGGCGACGGGGAGGTGGACCTGCCGGTCTTCGACGCCGTCGAGACGATCGACACGGTTGCACGGCAGCCCGGTCCGCGCTCCCGGCTCGGGCCCGGACGCGGGGCCGGCATCGCCGCGGCCATCCTCGTCGTGATCGTGGGAGGCATCGTGATCGGGAGCTTGCCCAGGGAATCACCGTCGACCTCAGCTGCACCCAGCGGCCTCGGCCCCGTGGCCGTCGTGGCTGCGGGAAGCGACGGCCCATGCGCGGAGCCGTCGACGAGCACCTACCCCACGCTCTCGATGGCGGTCAGCGGCGTGCCGTACACCGTCCAGGCGCTGTACGCATCCTCGTACCGCGGCACGGACGGCTCGGGAGTGCAGAGCCCATGGAGCGTGCCGCCGCTGTCCAGCGCGCTGTACGTCCTGCCCCAGGACCGGATCGAGATCGCTCCGGACCTCGGGGCCTGTTTCCAGAGCCTCCACGTCACCGCCGCGCGGACGGCCCTCGCTCCGGGAGCGGGTCCGATCGGCGGCCTCTTCGAGGAGATCTTCCGGCCGCCCGCCCACGCGATCACGTTCGACGGGATACAGGCCGGCGATTGGGTCCTTCGCGCGGAGGCCCGCTTCGCATCGCTCGACGGCGACCCCGCGACGGAGCTCGTAACGATCTCCTACTTCCGGGTCATCGCCGGCGGGGTCGCCGAGGTGACCGACGTCCCGAACGGCGCGCCGGACGCACCGATCGCCACGCCCACCGTGGCCTGCGGATTCGGGCCGGCCCGTCCCGATCTGACCCTTCGGCTCGAGGGCGGCCGGCCCGGCGCGGTCGACGGCGTGGCGGACACCTCGACGACGCCCGGCATCCCCCAGCCCGTCATCCCCGTCGTCGAGGTCGGCCTCGGCGACTCGCTCCAGCTCGTCGTGGCCGGCGATCTCTGCGCCGTGAGCTGGGACATCGAGTTCTTCGATACCGGGGGCCAGCCGGGCAACAGCGCCGGCTTCGCGGCGAATCCCTCCGAGGATCCGGGGATCGCGGCACAGAATCGATGGACGATCGCGCCGACTGGCGACCAGCTCCTCGTGGCCCGCCTCCATTTCGCCGGCGGCATGGACATCGCCAGGACGTGGCACGTGATCGTCCAGCCGTTCACGACTCCCGCGGCCTTCCTGATCGCCGACGGCACGCGCTTCCAGGCGCCCGCAAACTGTGGCCTCGAGATCGCCCTCCACAACGGGTACACGTCGAGCGATTCGTGCGGCGGGCTCGGCTTCCCGACCGATTCCCCTCCCTTCCGGGTGCGGGCCTTCAAGCCAGTGACCTTCGAGATCCCGGGTTGGAGCATCCGTGCCTGGAGTGCCTCGTGCGGAAATGTCACCAACGACACCTTCGTCGCCGCCGACGGCTGTAGCCTCGGTGGCGGCTCCTCGGACGCGGGGGCGCCCCTGGCGACGGCGCCGGCATTCCTGTTGGCCCCCCGCGACACGATCGTCCTCTTCCGTGCGGACGCCGTTCAGGCGAACGGCGACCAGTTCAGTGTCGACTACCTGGCCCGGGTGATCGCCCGGTGACCGACCACGGCGCGGAGGCCCCGATCGGCCCCGTCCTCGGCGCTCCTCGTCGCTCGCGCGATCGCACGAGGGTCCTGCTCGTGGCCGCGATCGCAGTGGTTGTCGTCGGCGCAGGGATCGGCCTGGCCGGCAACGGCACGACGGAATCGCCCAGCGGCTCGTCCAGCCCTCGCGGCTCGGAGGGCTCAAGCGCCAGCGACGGCCCGCCGTCATCGCCTCCGGAGGCGACCCCGGTCGCGCCAACTCCGAACGCCGGGCTCGGCTGCGCACCGGTGCGTCTCGGGGCGCCGCCTGAATTCACGATCTCCGGGGATGTCGGGAACCTTCCGGCGATCGGTGGCGTGGCCACGACGTCCGCCCCGGACCCGAGCGCTCCCATCTCCACGTGGCCGGTCCCCGGCAAGGACACCGGCATCGTCCTCGCCGGGTCTGCGGGCCTCATCGTCGCCGCCGACGGCGACGCCTGCATCCGTTACGTCATCGCCGAGTACCGGCCGGCAGATCCGGCGCTCAAGGGACCCTTTCCGATTGCCTTCCGGACGCTCAACGTCAGCCCGCCGAGATCCATCGTGCCGCTCGGGCCCCTGCCGAGCGGCGACTGGGTGGTCCGGATCGTGGCCTACTTCTCGACCGGCATCGCCGGCCAGGAGAGTGCCAACGTCGTCGAGCGCTTCTTCCGGATCAACGCCGGTAGCGGCCCTGGGCCGTTGGCGACGCCGGAGACCCCGCCCGCCATGCCATGCGCGCCATTGCCCGCCTCCGCCGCGCCGCCCGAACTCATCCTCGCCGGCACGAGGCAGGGCGAGATCCCCGGCCTCCCGCCGGAGGCCGGCAGTCCGACGATGGTCGAGGCCACGTTCGAGGACCAGCTCGAGATCCGCACCGTCGGCGACGCCTGTGCCCGGAGCTGGGTCATCCAGGCCGACATCGGCGAGACGCGAACCTCGATCGACCTCGGGAGCCAGGAGAATCCGACCAGCGATCCCTTCCAGTTCGCCCAGAACCGCTGGCGGCTGCGGGAGCTGCGGAGCGGCCCCCTCCAGATCACCGCCACCATGACCTATTCCGCCGATGTCCAGGTCACTCGGCGCTGGTTCCTCGCAGTCTCGGCACCGGATGTTCCGGCGATGGTCTTCCGGGCGTCCGACGGCTCGTCCGTCCCGGCCGCGCGCGGTTGCCCGGACACCTGGGAATTCCCATCCGGCGCTGGCGGCGATCGTACCTGTACCGGGACCGCAATCATCGACCCGATACAGGTGCTCAACGTACCGGCGGGGAGCCCGGTCCGGCTCGAGGTCGCGGACGGCTGGACGATCAGCAACTGGTCGGGCTCGTGTGGCGGGATCAACGCCTCCGATGTCGCGCGCGCCGATCCGTTCTTCGTCATCGACGGCTGCGACCTGGGCGGCTCCGTGGCACCCATGCCGGCCGTCTTCCTGCCGCGAGCGAATGCCCCGGTCATCCGGCTGAACGTCACGCTCGAGCGCAAGGGCGTGAGCGCCTCGGTTGGCGTGTACGTCGAGATCCGGACGTTGCCCTGAACCGGGGCCGAGCGGCGACCGGCGGGGCGGCTACGCTATACTCCCGGCTCCGGCGTGGGGGTATAGCTCAGCTGGAAGAGCGTCTGAATGGCATTCAGAAGGTCAGGGGTTCGAATCCCCTTACCTCCACCACTTCGACAAGGGACCATGCGCCACACCTTCGACCTCGATCTCGACCTCCGATAGCCGTCCGCCGGGCAAGGTGGACGGCTATCCTGATGACCCCTCGCCGGCGGCGAGGGGTCTTTCGTACCCGGCCGCGAGCCGGCCGGCAGGAGCAGCGCCGACGATGACCCAGACCAGCGAGCAGGGCGGGCGAACCCGGATCGAGCGGTACGACCCCGCCTCGATCGAGCCGCGCTGGCAGGCGCGCTGGGCCGAGCTCGGCCTCTATCGGACGGACCTCCACGACAGGGAGCGGCCACGCTTCTACCTGCTCACGATGTACCCCTACCCCTCGGGCGACATCCACATCGGGCACTGGTACATCATCACGCCGACCGACGCCATCGCCCGCTTCCACCGGATGCACGGCGAGAATGTCTTCCTGCCCATCGGCTTCGACGCCTTCGGGCTGCCGGCCGAGAACGCGGCCATCAAGAACAACATCAACCCGCGTGACTGGACGATGCGCAACATCGACAACATGCGGCGCCAGCTGCGCTCGATGGGCGCGACGTTCGACTGGGACTCGGAGGTCGTCACCGCCGACCCCGAGTACTACCGCTGGAACCAGTGGTTCTTCCTCCAGTTCCTGAAGGCCGGGCTGGCCTATCGGACGACGTCGGCGGTCGACTGGTGCCCGAACGACGGGACGCTCGCCCGGGAGCAGGTCGAGGGCGTCGACCGCCACTGCTGGCGGTGCGGGGCGAAGGTCGAGAAGCGCGACCTGGCCCAGTGGTACCTCAAGGTCACCAACTACGCCGACGAGCTCCTCGACTTCAGCG
Source organism: Chloroflexota bacterium (assembly GCA_016200675.1). Lineage (GTDB taxonomy): Bacteria > Chloroflexota > Limnocylindria > Limnocylindrales > CSP1-4 > UBA5189. Next base: position 9,509 of record JACQEH010000161.1, read on the forward strand.
GTCTCCAATGGCCGGAGCCGATCAAGACCCAGCAGACGAACTGGATCGGGCGGAGCGAGGGTGCCGAGGTGGTCTTCGAGACCGCCTCGTCGCCGCACCACCCGGGCGGGTCACCGCTGCGGGTCTTCACGACCCGCCCCGACACGCTGTTCGGGGCGACGTTCATGGTCCTCGCCCCGGAGCATCCGCTCGTCGCCGAGCTGACCGCCCCGGACCGCCTGGCCGAGGTCGGCGCCTACCTCGCCCAGGCCGCCAACCGGACGGAGATCGACCGCCTCTCGACCGACCGCGAGAAGACCGGAGTCGCCCTTGGTGCCGAGGCGATCAACCCCGTGAACGGGGAGCGCATCCCGATCTTCGTCGCCGACTACGTCCTCGGCAGCTACGGCACGGGCGCGATCATGGCCGTCCCGGCCCACGACGAGCGCGACTACGCCTTTGCCGAGAAGTTCGGGCTGCCGATCCGGCGCGTCGTCGCGGCCCCCGGCGACGAGGACCGCCCGCTCGAAGGCGCGTACGTCGCCCACGCCGCCGGCGAGCGGCTCGTGGACAGCGGCCCGTATTCCGGGCAGGCCGCCGACGAGGCCGGGCGGGCGATCGTCGCCGAGCTCGCGTCGCGCGGGGCGGGCAAGGCCGCCGTGACCTACCGCCTCCGCGACTGGCTGGTCAGCCGCCAGCGCTACTGGGGCGCGCCGATCCCGGTCATCTACTGCGACCGTGACGGGATCGTGCCGGTGCCCGAGGAGGACCTGCCGGTTCGCCTGCCCGACGCGGTCGACTACCGCGGCAGCGGCGAGAATCCGCTCGGACGCGACGAGGCCTTCCTCAACGTGACCTGCCCCCGGTGCGGCGGCCCGGCCCGCCGCGAGACCGACACGATGGACACCTTCGTGGACTCGTCGTGGTACTGGTTCCGCTACCTGTCACCGGAGAAGGCGGGCGCCCCGATCGAACGGGCGCTCGTGGACGAGTGGACCCCCGTGGACCAGTACACGGGCGGCTCCGAGCACGCGGTCATGCACCTGCTGTACGCCCGCGAGTGGACGAAGATGATGCGCGACATCGGTCTCGTCGCGCAGGACGAGCCCTTCAAGCGGCTGTTCAACCAGGGCCAGATCCTGGGTCTCGACGGCGAGCGGATGTCCAAGTCACGGGGCAACGTCGTGGACCCGGACGACCTGGTCGCCCGCTACGGGGCAGACACGATCCGCCTCTTCCTGATGTTCATGGGCCCTTGGGACCAGGGCGGCCCCTGGAGCCCGACGGGGATCGGCGGCGTTCATCGTTTCCTGAACCGGGTGTGGACACTGGCCCTCGATCCCCATGGATCCGACCCGGGCGACAAGGATGCGGGGCATCTCCCCGAGGGTCAGGGTGCCGCCGAAGCCGAGGCCGCCCTGCGGAGTGCGGCCCATCGGACCCTGCGCGGCGTGACCGCCGACTACGAGAGCTTCCACTTCAACACGATGGTCGCCAAGCTCATGGAGCTCTCGAACACCCTGTTCCGCTACCGCGGCACGGAGATCGCCGGCGGTGCCGCCTGGAACGAGGCGATCCGCATCCTGCTGCTGACGCTTGCCCCGGCGGCGCCGCACATCACCGAGGAGCTTTGGTCGCGGGCGCGGGCAGCGCGCGGTGAGACCTGGTCCTCGATCCACACGGCGACGTGGCCGGACGTCGATGCCTCGGCCGTCGTGGAGGCCACACGGGAGGTCCCGGTCCAGGTCAACGGCAAGCTCCGCGACCTGGTCGTCGTCCCGACCGAGACCTCCGATGCCGAGCTCGAGCGGCTCGTCCTGGCCGCTCCGAAGGTCGCCGCCGCGCTCGCCGGTCGGACGCCACGGCGCGTCGTCATCGCGGGCGGGGGGCGGCTCGTCAATCTCGTCGTCGGTTGACGACCCGGACGGCCCCACCGTCGATTCGGGCAGCCCACCCAGACTGCTACCGTAGGCGCACCCGGGTCGCCTCCAGCCAGAGGCGTCACGGGGAGAGCCCGGAGGGCGGAACTGTCCTTCGGGCTCGCTCTTCCTGACCCTTTGCCGCCGGGAGGCCGCTGCCCATGGACGTCCGCCTCGGGGCCCTGTGCTGGAACCAGTACACGACGTGGCCGGCCCTCCTCGAGGCCGGCCGGCGGGCCGATCGCCTGGGCTTCGACACGCTGTGGACGTGAGTCCAGCTCCCCTCGAACAGCCGACGGCGTCGACGACTGGCGGGGGGACGCACCGTGTCATGACCGTCGGCCCTTGACCCTCCGGTGACATACGCGGACAGTTCGGTGGAAGGCATGCGCAGCCCACAGGGGGTCGATTGATGGTCCAGGTC
>JACQEH010000162.1 GCA_016200675.1 Chloroflexota bacterium
GCAGGGGCGACCCCGCCGCTTCGCGACCCCGCCGCTTCGCGACCCCGCCGCTTCGCGACCCCGATCGGTATCATCGGCCCCGTCGTGCAAGAGCTGCTGGATCCGCCGCCCGCTCCCGGCGCAGCGGACCTCGGCCGTGACCGATACGCGACCGCCGGCCTGGCAATCGTCGGGGTCGTCACGCTGACCCTCGCCTTCGAGTTCACGAAGCGATGGTTCCCGATCCAGGAGATCGAGGTCAGCCGGCTCGCGATGGTCGCGGCGATGGCCTGGTTCGCCTGGCTGGTCGTCGGTCGCCGAGAGCGCCCACCACTCCCGGCCACCGCCCTGTTCGTTGCCGTCGGGCTGGTCCTGGGGCTGGAATTCGTAAGCTTCGCCGCGACGCGCTGGCCGAACGCCCCGAAGGAGATTGCCGCGGCCTCCGCGTACGCAGCGTTCTCGGTCGTCGTGGCCACGGCAGTCCGGACCAGGCGTGACCTCGCAATCCTGGCTGCCTGCCTCCTCGTCAGCGGAGCGCTCGTCGGCGCCCTCGGTGTCGCCGAGCAGGTCTTCAACTTCTACCTGTGGAAGGACCGGCCGCTGGAGGTGTTCGGTCGCCGGAACTCCACATTCGCAGACCCGAACATCACGGGCCGCTTCTATCTCCTCTGCATGACGGCCGGACTGGGCGTGCTTGCCGCGAGCCCGGGGAAATCGCGAGCGCTCCGAGCTGCCGTCATGGTCGCCCTCGCCCTCGTTTCGGCCGGCCTCGTCGTCACCGGCTCGAGGACGGGATGGATCCTGCTCGTGGTCCTGCTGCTTGCCTGGCTCCCGCTCCTGCTCTCCCGCTCGTCACGGGATCTCCGGATGGGGGTGGCGATCATCGTCGCGGTCTTCGCGGTGACGTACGCGGTCAACCCGGCGGCCGGCGCTCGCTGGGACGACGTGCCCGCCACTGGTGACCTCCAGCCGGTCCGACCCGGGCCCCTGGCAGAGCGGACGACCACGTTCATCGACCCCATCCTCGAAAAGGTGCCCGTCGACCTCGTGCGCCAGTACCTGATCCGGGCCGGAGTCGCGATGTTCGAAGACGCACCGCTGACGGGGGTCGGCGTCGGTGGCTTCCAGCCGGAGATCCTTGGCCCGTATCGAGGCTTCATCCCGACCGACCGTCTCTCGAAGCCGACGTCGCTGGAGCACACCGAGCTCGTCCGCGTGGCCGCCGAGACCGGGGTTGTCGGCATCGTCGTCTTCGTCGGTCTGTTCCTTGCTGCCTGGCGGACGCTCTGGCGCGCTGCGCCCAGCCAGGATCGATCGATCCGGATCGCTGCCTATACGCTCGCACTCCTGCTGCTCATGCTCGGACTCTCGAGCCAGCTCGAGGCGAGGTTCTACACGGAGCCGTACCTCTGGCTGCTCCTCGGCTGCATTGCGGCGTTCGCCCGGATGGACCACGCGAACGGCGTCGTCGCCGCCGCTCCGCCGCGCTCGCCAACGGCCTGGCGCCCGGCGTAGGTTGAGCCGCTCGGAGCTGGATCTGGCCCGACGGCGTCCCGATGCCGGACGCCCGACGGAATCCCGATGCCGGACGCCCATCGCCCGTTCCCGGGAACCCCAGCCTCATCCTTCCCGGGTGGGAAGCGGCGCCGGGATGGCATCGCGCGGGGCCGCCACCACTGACCTGGCGACCTGCAGCACGGCCGGGACGCTGACTGCGAGGGCCACGGCCGCGGCAGCGAGGGGAAGCGGCCCCAGCGTCGGGTGCAGGATCGCCGCCACGGCCGTTGCGGCGCTGACGACGAGTGCGATCACTCCCGAGGGCCGCTGACCGGTGATCACGTCGCGGAGGCCAAGCCCGTTGAAGGCGAGGTATGCGGCGTAGCTGATGACGGTTGCCAGCGCGGCCCCGCCGGCTCCCAGCGCGGGGTCGAGGGCCAGGTTCAAGCCGACGTTGATGATCGCGGCCGAGACGACGTGCGCGGCGACCCGTGGTTGGCGGACCTGCGCCGAGTAGAGGATCACGAGGACGTTGGCCACGACAAAGGCCGCGAGACCGGCCGAGAGCGGTCCGACAAGCTGCCGGTCGATGGGCAGGATTCCGCCGACGGGTGCGATCAGGACGACCACGACCACCAGCCATGCCGACAGCCACGCGATGAGGGAGAAGCCCGCTGACGTGAGCTCGATCGCGCGGCGATGGTCCCCGAGGTCCCAGGCTCGAAACAGGCGCTGGCGGACCGTGGTGACGACCACGGACGGGGCCAGGCGGAAGGCCAGGTCGACGATCGAGTAGGTCGCGGCATACACGCCGAGCTCGGCAAGCGGTCGGACCGCGGACAGAATGAACCGGTCGCCGACCGCGAGGATGAACATGCCGATGGCGAAGAACCCCGAGGCGAGCCCGTAGGTGAGCTTCTCGTTGCCCCCCGAGCCAGCGACGTGTGGCGGACCGTCCGCTGCGCCACCGTGGTATCTCGCCGGATCTGTGCTCGCGTCCACGTTTCGCCGTCGGGCGCGAGCGATGCCGCCGAGCATCCCGATCGCGAAACCACCTGCGAGACCGAGCGCGGCCACGGAGGCATCGTGGGTCAATGCAGCCAGGGTGACGCTCAGGATGACGCCGGCGATGCTCCGGATCGAGGCGACCAGGCTGACATCCCCGAAGGCGAGAAGCGACTGAAGCCGTGCGGCGAGGATCAGGTACCCGCCCACGCCGAGCGTCAATGCGACGGTGACAGCGACCACCAGCAGGTTGGCGCCCGGGATGAAGACCAGCGCCAGGGCCCCGCCTCCGATGGCCGAGGTCGCCCCGGCGGCGGCGTACGTCACGGCTCCGATTCGATGCCCACGCCGGTGCCCGAAGCGGAGGATCAGCGACTCGAGCCAGCTCGTCGTGAGCTGCGGCACGCCGTTGGCGATGCCGAAGATGAGGGCCCACAGGCCGTAGCCGCTCGGCCCGAGGAGAGAGAACAGGACGGGGACCGCGACCAGCGAGGCCAGGCCGGGGATCAGGTAGCTCGGCGTCAGGGCGACGATGTCGCGGGCGAGCAGGCCCAGGCCGCTGCGGCCGATCATCGGTTGGCCTGCGCCGAATGGCCCCCGACAGCCTCGGCCACGGCGGCGGCGAGGACCTCCGCCAGCCGACGAGCCTGCGCCGCCCGGTCGTAGCGACCCTCGGGATCGGCCCGCCGTGCCGGCCTCGGCGTCTCGACGATCCGCTCGAGGCCCGTGGCGATTGCCTCCGGCTCCGGGTCGGCCACGACGCCCCAGTCCAGCTCCTCCAGGACCGCACGTGCATCGCCGCGGGGCACGACCGCGAGGATCGGCAGGTCGAAGGCGAGGTACTCGACGGTCTTGGCGCCGACCACGGCGTCCTTGCCGGGATCGTCGGCGATGAGCTGCAGGAGGGCATCCGCGGAGCGCATCCGGGCGACCGCCTCGCGGCGAGGCAGGAAGCCGGTCCACGAGACGATCCCGCCGAGGCGGTCGGTCCCCGCGTACCTCGCGGCGATCTGCTGGTTGGCGACGTTCACCCGACCGACGAACTCCACGCGGAGGCGCGTTCGCAGCTCCGGACGTCGCGTCAGGAGGAGCTCCAGACCGTCGAGGAAGAGGGTCAGCTCGCGATCCCCGTAGATGCTGCCGGCATACACGATGGCGAAGCGGCCCGGCTCCCTCGGCGTCGGCTCGATGCCGTTCAGGTCGGCGCGGTCGTAGCCGTTCGGGATGCACAGGATCTTCGCGGCCTGCCCCGGGTAGCGAATCTGGAGGGCCCGCTGGATCGACGGTGAGACGACGATGACGCGATCGGCTCGTTCCACGATCTGCCGCTCCAGCCAGGCCTGGAGCCGCCGCCGCGGCCACGAGATCGGCCCGGCGAACGCGTTGCCAACCCACGGGTCCCGGAAGTCGGCGATCCACGGCCGGCCCGTCAGGCCCTTGAGAGAGCGCCCGATGAGGTGGCCCGTGACGGGTGGCGAACTCGAGTAGATCGCGTCGACGGGCTGCGCGCGGTGGGCGCGAAGCCCGGCGCGAACCGCGAACGGCCACCACAGCGCCTGGTCGTCGGGGAACAGCAGGATGCGCACGAGACGAGTCCACCAGCGGCCCGCGGTGCGGAGCGCCGCCCGGGAGCGCCCGCGTCGTCCGCGACGTAGCGGGCTCCTCGGCGGCGTCCCGTCCGTCCGGTCCGCGGGCGCGAATCGCCCGGCGAGAGAACCGGCAAGACCGGCCGGCTCCGGACAGGTGGTTCGCACGACCTCGGTGTCGCCGGGGATCTCGTCGAGGAGCCCCGGGTCCCGGATCGGGTAGGCGGGCCTCCCCGGCGTCACCACGACCGATCGCCAGCCGCTCGCGCCGAGGTGCCTGACGAACTTGAGGGTGCGCTGAACCCCGACGCCGCCGAGTGGCGGAAAGAAGTAGGCGATGACCAGCAGCCGGCGGGGCGTCGTCATGGGGCGTGGGGCCGTAGCCGAGCCAGCCCGAGCATCGCGATGGCGCCCAACCCGTCCCGCAGGCGACGCACCTCTTCCCGTCCCGGGAGGATCAGCGAGCGTGCCGGCTGCCCGGACAGGCGGCTGGCCACGGCAACCATGATCACGGCTTCACTCGTATAGGAAAGGAGCGAGGCGGCCGCCGCCCCGACGATGCCAAGGATCGGGATCAGCAGCACATTCGCCGCGATGTTGACCACGAGCGCGGCAATCGCCGCGGCCGAGACCGGGCCGGGCCGGCGCCGGCCGGAGACGTAGCTGGTGAGGATCTTCGAGAGGCTCAGGGACATGACGCCGGGCAGGAGGACGAGCATCGCCGGCAGCGCCTCGCCGAAGTTCGGAAGGACGAGCCGGAAGAGGAGCCACGCGGCGGGGATGAGGACGATGGCCGCGCACAAGGTCAGCAGGAGCGTGAACCGCGCGACCTGGCCGACCTGGCGCCCGCTCGTCTCCTCGGAGGAGCCTGCGACATGCGGAAAGAAGATCGTCGAGACCGAATCCGGGATGTAGAAGAGCAGCTCGGCCAGCGTCACCGCATACGTGTACAGGCCGACCGCTCGCCCAGGGGCTGCGAGCAGGGCCTGAAGGAGGTAGACGTCGGCGCGATAGCTGAAATAGCTGGTCACGCTCGCCGGATATAGCTTGAGCCCGTAGCCGACGAGGGCGCCGAGGGCCACGGGCTCGCTCCCGGGGTCCGCGCGGCCGACGCGCCGCACCTCGATCAGCACCGCGATCGCCCCGACGACGCCCACGATCACGCTCGTCGCGATCGCCCCGGGGACGCCGAGGCGCAGGATCCCCACGAGCACGACGACGCCGAGGAGGCTGCCCGCGGATTGACCGATGAGGATCACGTTGTAGGGGCGGATGGCCTGCCGCCCGTACAGGATCGATCCGCCGAATGCCGCCAGGGCGCTGATCGGCAGGGTCAGCAGGACGAGGCGGACGAGGCCGGCGGGTGCCGCCTTGAGGACCGTTGCCTCGAGGGCGGGCAGCAGGAGCAGCGTCGTCGACACGACGACAACGGAGTAGAGCACCGTCAGGAGCACGGACCAGCGGACGAGGTCCGAGATCACCGATCCGCGGCCGGCGAAGTAGTTGATCGCCGACGGGAGCCCCATCTGGCCGAGTGCGAACAGGGTCCCGGGCACGAGCAGGACGGCGACGTAGGCGCCTCGGCCCTCGGGTCCCAGCAGCTTGGCGATGATGAGGGACGACCCGAAGCCCAGGGCGAACTGGGTGACGCGCGTGGCGAAGACGCCGATGACGCGTCGCACAAACGGCAGGCGCAGCGCGGTCATCCGCGAGCCGTCAGGCGTCGGTACTCGTCCTCGACTCGAAGCAGGTTCAGGCGGGTGCTGCCACGTTCGATGGCCGCCGCGCGGAAGCGGGCGGCCAGTGCCGCTCGATCGGCGGCGGAGGCGTCCAGGCGGGCAAGGATGGTTCGGGCGGTCGCGGCCGGGTCCCCGACCGGCACGAGCGCCTCGGGATCCAGGCCGGCCAGTCCCTCTCTCGCGCTGGGCAGGTCGCTCATCACGATCGGGACGCCAGAGGCCATCGCCTCGAACGCGGTCACCGGCCAGGCGTCGCTCTCGGGCACCGAGACCACCACGCCGGCAAGCCGGTAGTAGTCGGGCATCTCCCCATGCGGGATGGCCGGGACGAACCGGAGGCGGTCCCGTACCCCGAGTGCCGCGGCCTGCGCCTCCAGGCGCGCCCGTTCATCAGGATCCTGTCCGCCCTCGCCGAACACCGCGATCACGTCGCCCGGCAGTTCGGCCAGCGCCGCGACCACGACATCCTGGCGATAGAGCGGGCGCATCTCGCGCGGGGCAAGGACCACCCGACGGCCGGTCGCGTCGAGGCGCCGCCGCAGCGCGTCCGGGTCGGGCCCCGGCCGGAAGCGCTCGGGATCCACGCCGAACTGGATCAAGTGCACGCGCTCGGGGCGCGCCCCGAGCTCGATCGCGGCATCCGCGAGGGCCCGCGAATCGGCCGTCACGAGGGCCGCAGCCGCGAGGGCGCGGCTTGATGGCCGGCGCGTCCACCAGCCGGCGCCCGCGACGCCGAAGACGTCGGAGCCCCAGACGGTGATGGCGAACGGCCGGAAACCAGAGAGGTTGGCCATCCAGCCGTAGCGGCGCAGGAAGTGGGCATGGAGGACATCGGGGCGCGCCTCGTGGAGGGCACGGCCCAGCGACCGGCGAGTCCTCAGCGAGGCCAAGCCGCGGATCGGCAGCGGTCGGGAGATCGTGAACACGCCGACACGGATCCGCTCGTCGAGGCCCGGCTCGATCGGCTGGTCGTCGGGCACGAGCAGGTGGACCCGGTGGCCCCGCTCGGCGAAGAACGTGATCCAGCGGCGCGTGTGGACGCTGTTCGGGTCGCCCAGGTAGGCGAGGGACAGGGGTCGCTCGAGTGGCGCGTCCAGTGCTATCTCCTGCCTGCCAGGTCCCGGTAGAGACGCTCGACCAGCCGCATGTTCTCGTCCTGGTCGGCCACCTGCAGGACGAGGGTCCGGGCGAGCTCGCCGAACGCCTGGCGACGTTCCGCGCTCCACTCTAGCCGGGCCATGATCGCCAGCCGGGTCGCCTGCGCGTCTCCGATGGGCACCAGCGCCCCCGGATCCAGCGCGGCGAGGAGGGCGCGAACGCTCGGCGTGTCCGAGGCGACGATCGGCCGCCCCACGGCCATGGTCTCGAGGAGCGTGACCGGGGTGGCGTCGCTCTCGGGAATCGAGACCACGACATCGGCGAGGGCAAGGTGGTCCGCCATCTCGTCGTGGTCGATCCCGTCCAGGATCCGGATCCTGTCGGTCAGTCCGAGGCCCGCCGCCTGTCGCTGCAGTCGGGCGAGCTCGCCTTCCCGATTGCCCCATGCCGAGAAGAGCCCGATGACGTCGTCCGGCAGCCCCGCGAGCGCCTCGAGCACGATCCCGTGCCGGTACAGCGGGGCGATCGTGCGCGGCGAGAAGACGACGCGACGGCCGGCCAGGCCCAACCGAGCCTGTAGCTGCCGCGGGTCGCGGCCCGGCCGGAAGGCCGATGCGTCGACGCCGAAATGCACCACGTGCACGCGGCGCGGCGGGGCGCCCAGGGCCACGCTGGCGGTCGCCAGGTCCTCCGAGTCGGCCGTGACGAGATCCGCGGCGCGCAGGACCAGGCGGGCCTGCAGCCTGCCGCCCAACGTCGCCGCGTTCCGGTAGACATCGGTGCCCCAGACCGTCACGACGAACGGATGGACCCCGGCCAGCCAGGCTTGCCAGCCGGCCGTCGTGAGGTAGTGGGCGTGGACGATCGCGGGATCGATCGCGCGAAGGCGATCGCGGACCGCCCGCCGGGTGGCGGAGACGTCGCGCAGGGATCGCAGGCCGGGTCCTGCCGCCGTGAACGTCTCGACCCGGATGGCTGGGTGCAGGCCCTCCGTGACGCCCGTGCCGGTCGGGACGAGGAGGTGGACATCGTGGCCCCGGGCCGCGAACCAGCCTGCCCAGCGCCGCGTGTGGATGCTGTTCGGGTCGCCGAGGTAGGCAAGGGTGAGGCGGTCGGGGTCCATCATCGGGATGGTACGGGACCCCCTCCTCGCACGGCCCGCCGGCCCCTTCATCGGGTCGCGGGTTCGGTCTCCAGGTCACGGGAGCCATCGAGCCCATGGCCCAGCGCCACGCAGGCGCCGACCACCAGCGCGGCGAGGATGACGTCGGAGTTCATGACCCGGTACTCGCGATAGAGATCGAGGCCGAAGGTCGCGGTCACGACGATGAAGCCGGCCAGGGCCGCCCCATATCCCGCTCCGAGGACTCGGAGGTCCGCCGCCCGCGCGCGCGCCGCGCGCCAGGCGCTCCGCGCAGCGCCGAAGAGGGCCACGAGCAACAGCAGGGCGGCCGGGAGACCGAGCTCCGACGCGACCTCGGGCAGGAGATCGTGCGGCGCTCCGAGGGCCCGCGTCGCGCCGGGGTCGGCATAGCGGCCGGCGTACTCGGCGCCGAACCTTCCGGGGCCGACCCCGAGCAATGGGTGGTCGATGACCATCCTGCCGGCGGCGAGCGTCGCCTTCCAGCGTTCCCCGATCGAGACCTCCCCCTCGGGCGAGCCCACATCCCAGGACAGGAGGCGCCCGCCCTGGACCTTCGTCAGGAGCTCGACGTAGGGATTCGTGGCGGGAAGGTCAACGCTGACGGCCCGGAGGAGGAGCAGGGGGTAGGGGATGATGAGGCTCAGGCCGATCGCGCTGGCGACGATCAGCGCCCCGAGCTCACGTCGTCGACGAAAGCGCCCCGCGATGACCAGCAGGATGGCGAAGGCGGTGGCGAGCCAGGCACTCTTCGAGAACGTCAGGTAGAGCCCGAGTCCGAGGATCGCCAGCAGGCCGAGGAGGGCGATCGCTCCCGACCGGCGAAGCCCGATCGCTTTCCACGAGAGGAGGCCCGCCGCGGCGAGCGGGATGGCCATCGCCAGGGCGATCCCGTAGAGCCCCACGTTGTAGAAGGTGAAGTGGGCCAGCTGCACGCGGACCGCCTCGAGGCCGTCGACCGTCGTCGCGACGCGGCCGATCCGCAGGATGCTGTAGAGGCTTGCCAGCCCGAGACCGACGACGATGGCTCCACCGAGCCACAGGATCTGGCGCCGGCTCGGCCGTAGCGTGCTGACGAGGAATGCCGAGAGGATCGGTTCGACGGCACCGTGGAGGATGATTGGGATTCCCGGCCCCGGCGTCGGCGAGGCCATGAGCGAGAGGACCACCACGACCATCAGGGCGATGGCCAGGATCCCGGCTCGCGATCTGCGGGCCGCCGTGACCCACCGGCCCCTGACGTCGCCGACCGTCGACCCCGTTCGATCGACCCATACGAACCAGGTGCCGGCAAGCAGCGCGCCGACGAAGACGGTCGAGCCGATCACCTGGACCGGTCCGAACCACCACTGGATCCTCGGAGCGTTCAGGAGGGCCATGGTCGCGGCCCAGGCCAGGACGCCCGTCCACGGACGAAGGACCAGGAGCCACGCCACGAGCGGCCCGACGACCACGGCGAACACGGCGAACAGGCGCCCGCCACCGGCCCCGAGCTTCGGCACGTCGGCGCCGACGATGGTCAGGACGAGCATCAGCAGCGCCGCGATCGCGGCCGCCGCCAACCGTCCGCGATCCGGGACTGGATCGGCGAGCCCCAGCCAGCGCCGTGTCGTCGAGATCGTCGAACCGGCGGTCGGGGTGGTCACGCGGCGTGTCCCACGAGGTGCTCGATCACCGTCTCGGCCCGATTCCGCCACGTCGACCCGGGTGCCTCGGCGAAAGCGCGGGCGCGGGCCGCTGCCGCCGCGGCGAGGACGTCGTCGCGCAGGACCCGCCCGATCGTGGAAGCGAGCGCCTCCGCGGTGTCATCGCTCAAGAGGGCCGCCTCGCTCTCCCGCAGGAAGGCCCGCGTCGCGGCCGAATCGGTCGCCACGATCGGCTTGCCGAAGGCCACCAGGTCCGCGAGGCGGACCGGAACCGCGAGCTGCCCATAGCGGGTCAGGGGAACGGGAATCACGATCAGCCGCGCCTCCCCAAGGAGCGTCGCCAACATCGATCGATCGCCGGCCGCGACCTCGATCCACTCGGGAAGCCCCTTCGGTGCCGGGGCCGACGTGATCACCCGGAGGCGCGCATCCGGGACCTCTCGCCGAACGAGCTCGAGCGCGGCGCGCAGGATATCGAAGCCGGCCGCGCGGGTCGGCGCGACCACGGCCGCGATGAGGTTCGATCGCGAGACCCCCAGGTCGGGCAGGGACGGGTCCGTTCCCGGCGGCAGCAGGACCGCGTCGCGGAGGCCGAGGACGTCGGCGAGGCCGGCCGACGGCGCGAACCTCGTCGTGGCAACCCGACGGAGGATGGGCAGCGTCGCCCGCCAGGCGACGTCGGCCAGGAGCTGGCGCCGCCGCTGGATCGGGAAGAGGTCGCGGTGGAGCTGATAGGCATCCCGGAAGTAGATGCCGACGGGCCGCCGCCGGAGCCGGGACCAGGCGAGGAAGACGAGATCGAATGGGGACGCCACCACGGTGGAGGTCTCGACGTAGATCGCCTCGACGCGCCCAAACCCGCCACGCGCCCACCACCGGACACCGGCGATCATCCGCCCGGCCCGGCCGCCCTGGAGGTGCTCGACGTCCGCCACCTGCTCGAGCGCTGCCCCGAGCAGGGCGATCCGGACCCTCGGGGCCGCATCGAGCCGGGTGGCGTCATACATCGCGTAGAGGAGGAGGCGAGGGCGGTGGCCACGTCCGGGCTCGGCTGCGTCCCTCATTCGGGGGAATGATAGGCGGGCCGGCAGATCGCAGGCGGTTGGCGCCCGGACGGCATCCGGCCGAGTGCTCGGTATCATCAGCCGAACGCATAGCCTGGAGGCCCCCGTTTCCATGTCCGACCCCGTCCAGCGACTCCTGGCCGGGCTGCTCTCCCTGCTGACACTGCCACTCGTCGCCGTCCTTGCCCTGGCGGTACGTCTCGATTCGCCGGGCCCGAGCCTCTACCGCTCGGAACGGATCGGTCAGGGCGGCCGTCCGTTCGCCTGCATCAAGCTCCGGACGATGCGCTGGGATCCGGTGGGGGGCGGCCCGGCCGTGACCGCGCGGACGGACGTCCGCCTCACCCGGGTCGGCCGCGCCCTGCGCCGCTTTCGCCTCGACGAGTTGCCTCAGCTCTGGAACGTCGCCCGGGGTGAGATGCGCCTGGTCGGCCCGCGTCCCGAATCGCCGCGCTTCGTGGACCTCGGCGATCCGGTCCACCGGGAGGTCTTCACGGTCCGACCCGGCATCACCGGCCTCGCCCAGCTCCTCTACGTCGATGAGGCAGATCTCCTCGACGAGGCCGACCCGGATCACCACTATCGCGACGAAATCCTGCCGGCGAAGCTGCGCCTCGACCTCGCCTACCTCCACCACCGGTCGACCCGCCTCGACCTGTGGATCCTCGCCCAGACGCCCATCGCTCTGATGGGCCGGGCCATCGTCCCGCCGGCGGCCATCCGCGCGGACCTCGCCCGTGCGTGAGTGGCTCCGCTCCATCGACTTCGTGCCGCGGGGCCGGCACCTCTTCGTCTACGACGTCCTGGCCGGCGCGATGGCGATCGTCATCGCCTTCGCCCTCCGCTTCGACATCGCGAACCTCCCGGGCACCATCGGCCTCTACATGCCGGTGGCCCTCCTGCCGATCGTCGTCATGCCCCCGGTCCTCGTCAGCTTCGGTCTCTATCGGCGCGAGTGGCGCTACGCCTCGGTCGACGAGATGTTCGCCCTGACCGGGGCCGTCCTGGTGGGGATCGGCATCTCGTTCGTCATCTTCCTCGGGCTCGCCGCGCTCGGGGCACCAGGCACCACCGGCTTCCCGCGCTCTGTCTTCGCCATCGAGGGCCTCCTGATCCTCGCCCTCGTCGGCGGCGGGCGATTCGGCCTTCGAGCCGGCCTCGAGCGCCGCGGGGCGTCTGGTGGCACGGACGAGGAACGCGGTGCGGTCCGGACGCTCGTCTACGGGGCCGGCGAGGTCGGCTCCACCGTTGCCCGCGTGGCGGCCCGCGACGAGGCCGCCGGACTCCTCGTGGTCGGCTTCATCGACGATGCGCCCGGCAAGCGCGGGCTGCGCCTCATGGGCAAGCCCGTCTACGGCGGCCTCGACGACCTCGACAGGGCGGTCCGCCAGACCGGCGCCCGGCAGCTCCTCGTGGCGATGCCGCAGGCGTCGGGCGCCGTCGTCCGACGAGCCTACGAGGCCGGCATCCGGAACGGCCTGACCGTCCGGACCGTCCCGCCGCCCCGAGAGCTCCTGAGCGGCGAGATCCAGCTCGCCGCCGTCCGATCCGTGAGCGTCGAGGACCTCCTGCGGCGCGAGCCGGCGGCCATCGACCTCGACGCGGTTGCCGGCTATCTCAACGGGGCGAGCGTCATCGTGACCGGCGGCGGCGGCTCCATCGGCAGCGAGCTCGTCCGCCAGATCCTCGACATCGGCCCCCGCCAGCTGACAGTCCTCGACCACCACGAGGAGGCGCTCTGGAACATCGAGCGGGAGCTCGGGGAGCGTGCCGCCAGCGCCGCCGGCGTCCACTTCCAGACGGTCCTCGCCGACGTGCGATCGATGCCGGCGATGGAGCGCGTCATCCGGGAGCAGCGGCCCGACGTCGTCTTCCACGCCGCGGCCCTGAAGCACGTCCCGATCGTCGAGATGCACCCCTCCGAGGGCGTCATGACCAACGTCGTCGGGACGATGAACGTGCTGGCCGCCTGTGAGCGCAACGGAGTTCCCCGGTTCGTCCTGATCTCCACGGACAAGGCCGTCGACCCGGTGAGCGTCATGGGTGCCACCAAGCGGATGGCCGAGCACCTCGTGGTTGCCGCCGCCCAGCGGACCGGGCGGCCCTACGTCGCGGTCCGCTTCGGCAACGTCCTGGGCTCCTCGGGGAGCGTCATCCCAACCTTCCAGCGGCAGCTCGCCGCGGGCCATCCGCTGACCATCACGCATCCGGACGTGACCCGCTACTTCATGACCATCGGCGAGGCCGTGGCCCTCATCCTCCAGGCCGCCGCCGCTCCCCAGAGCGGCGACATCTACGTCCTGGACATGGGCGAGCCGGTCCGGATCGTGGACCTTGCCCACGACCTCATTCGCCTCGCGGGCATGGATCCCGACCGCGTGCCGATCGTCTTCACCGGC